>NZ_JBSXOP010000085.1:0-84522 GCF_056859535.1 Marinobacter sp. L-46 | reverse complement strand
CATCGAGTAGGAGGGGGAGTTGCCTCCCCCGTCCTCTCACACCACCGGGCATACGGTTCCGTACCACGGCGGTTCATGATTGACTCTGAAACCGTGTCATCGTATCCAGCAAGCTTACCAGAGACAGGCGGTCGAAGACCTTCTTAGGTAGAGCGGCGTTCATATGTGACGCGCCACTATTCCACCAAGGGCCCCGCCCGTTCGTTGCACTTTTCCAAGCTCTTGACTCACTCAGACCAAGCCGCATCAGGTTGCGTGCCCGCGTGCGGGTTCGCTTCCATTGCTGCCACAGAATCAGGCGAAGCCGCCGCCGTATCCAGCCATCCAATGCCATGACCGAGCGCTTCGACGCCGTCAGGCGATAATAATTCGCCCACCCTCGTAGCACCGGGTTCAGGTTCCGGATCGTGGTTGTCAGCGACTGGCCCCGTGACCGCTTCAGTAGAGGGCGCAACCTGGCCATGTAAGCCTTCAGGCTCTTCGGTGCGATCCTCAATCGTACCTGCTGTTTGTGCCAGCTCACGCTGTAGCCCAGAAAGCTCCGACGCCATGGGCGATCCACGGCACTTTTCGCCGTATTCACCGTCAGGCGCAGGTGCGTTTCCAGATAGCGGCTAATACTGGTCATCACCCGATGTCCGGCTCGCTCGCTGCGAACGTAGATATTGCAGTCGTCCGCGTAGCGACAGAACCGGTGACCCCGGCGTTCCAACTCCCGATCCAATTCGGTCAGGAGGACATTGGAGAGCAAGGGCGAGAGCGGGCCGCCTTGCGGCGTCCCTTCTCGTCTCGGGCTGACCATGCCGCCTTCGAGCATACCGGCTTGCAGGTAACGCCGGATCAGCGTCAGTATCCGGCGGTCGGTAATGCGACGAGCCAGCAGGCTCATCAGCACATCATGATTGACCCGGTCAAAGAACTGCGCCAGATCCATGTCAACCACCCAGCGGTGGCCGTCACTGATATGCTGCTGCATCGCCTTAACCGCCCGATGGGCACTTCGACCGGGGCGAAACCCGTAGCTGTGATCCGAAAAGGTCGGTTCCAGCATCGGGCTCAATACCTGATGAAGCGCCTGCTGGATCAGGCGATCCTGTACCGTCGGGATACCCAGTATCCGCTCGCCGCCTTGCGGCTTGGGAATGCTGACCCGGCGTACCGGCTGAGGATGGTAGTCTCCGGCCAACAGCCGCTCACGCAGCGTTGGCCAGTGCTGTTGCAGGTGGCTCTTGAGGGCTGCCACCGGCATCTGATCGACACCAGCCGCGCCCTTATTGGATACTACCCGCTGATACGCACGCATCAGGTTCGGGCGCTCAAGCACCTGTTCCATCAACGTAGTCGGCTCCGCGTTCGTCCACGAATGAGCCACCGCGCCTGCCTCGACACGGGCACCAGTCTCTGCCGGATTCCGTCCGGCGCCTCCCTGATTGCCCTGACCCATCCGGGCCGCTTCTGTCTTCATAAGCACACCACGAGCACTCACCGTCTACTTACGGTCAACCATGTTCAGCCCTTCAGTACGCGGTAACGCACCTACTATGGCCTCGGCTGAGTTCTGGCTTCCCATCCCCACCCCTCACGAGGTGAGTAGCACGGTGGCAGAAAACCAGACTTCCCAGGGTAAGACGCGTGACCTTCACACTTATGCCCGCCGCATGTACGTCCACACCTTCCGTGCAAGTATCGGGCTTTGACGATATTTGACGTCTCACCCAGTGTGACCGCCTGATGCGATTCCTGTTCGTCAGGCCAGTGCTTTGCCTGCGGCTTCCTTCAGATTCCACCTCGCGGTGGACACCCTTGCCGTCCGGCTAGTGGTTCCCCTTACCGGGCCCACAGGGGACTTACACCCCCAAGTCATCCGGCCAGCACCACCTGTACCGGAACAGCGCCCGTCAAGGCGCTACGCGCCATGCCTGGCGCACAAAGAAAAAACCGCCGAGGGCAGAAACCCACGGCGGTTCAGTAGCTATCATTACGATAGGTGACGGAAATCAGGCCACCTCAGGCGGCCTTCTTGCGATTCCTCCGCCAGTCCGCCAGATCTTCGATGAGCTTGTAGAACAAGGGCACGAAGAACAGCGCCAGGGTACTGGCCGCCAGCATACCGCCGACCACCACGGTGCCGATTTCCTGGCGGGAAACCGCACCCGCACCGGAGCTGAACGCCAGCGGCAGGGAGCCCACGATGAACGTCAGCGCCGTCATCATGATCGCCCGGAAACGCTGACGGGCTGCCGCGCTGGCTGCCTCAAACGAACTCATACCGGCTTTGCGGTTCTGGGCTGCGAACTCCACGATCAGGATCGCGTTCTTGGCCGCCAGGCCAATCAGCACCAGCAGGCCCACCTGGAAGTAGATGTCGTTCGGGAAGCCGCGCCACAGAGACGCCAACGCAGCCCCGAACACACCAAAGGGAACAGCGGTAGCCACCGCCACCGGCAGGCCCCAGCGCTCGTACTGGGCCGCCAGGATCAGGAACACCAGCAACAGGCCCATGCCGAAGGCCAGGGTGCCGGAATCGGCAGAATCCTGCAGCTGGTAGGCCTCGCCGGTCCAGCCCAGCAGGGTGTTGCGGTCAAATTGCTCCGCCGCCACTTCCTGCAATGCCGTCAGGGCTTCACCGGTGGTGTGGCCCGGGGTCGGGTCAGCCAACAGCTTGGCCGCCGGATACACGTTAAACCGGTTGAGGATATCCGGGCCACTGGTGCGTTCCAGCTCCACCAGCGAACTCAGCGGAATCATCTCGCCATAGTTGGAACGCACGAACACCTTGCGCAGGTCATCCGGGTGGCTCCGGAACTCACCTTCGGACTGCAGGTTAACCTGCCAGTTACGGCCCTGCAGGGTAAAGTCGTTCACGTACAGACCACCGAAGGTGCTCTGCATGGTGGTGAAGATCTGGTCGATGGGCACACCGGCGGCCTGGGCTTTTTCCCGGTCCACGTTGGCCTTGAACCGGGGGATGCCGGTATCCAGGGTAACCCGCACGTTGGTCAGCTCCGGCCGGGCATTGGCGGCCTGGGTGAAGCCGTCGGCCATGGCCTTGATTTCAGCCGGGGTACGGCCGCCGCGGGCCTGGATGTAACCTTCCACACCACCGGTGGTAGACAAGCCCTGAATGGGTGGCGGGGTAAAGGCAATCACGAAGGCTTCCGGCATGCCGAAGCCAATACCCATCACCTTCTTGGCAATGTCCGCCGCCGCTTGGCCTTCGCCTTCCCGTTCCGCCCAGTCTTCCAGGGTCACAAACGCCACACCGCTGTTGGTGCGCAGGGCGCTGGAGATGATGTCAAAACCGGCGAAGGCGACCACGTCTTTCACTTCCGGCATGGCTATCATCTTCTGCACCAGCTCGTTCCGGGTCTGCTCGGTCCGGCTCAGGGAGGAGGTGGGCGGCAGTGAATAGGCAGTCAGCACAAAGCCCTGGTCTTCCTGAGGCACCAGCCCGGAGGGCATCGCCTTCATCAGGAAGACCGTACCGCCCAGCATGGCGGCAAACAGCAGCACGCCGACAACCGCGTGCCGCAGCAGCCAGTCCACCACGGCAGAGAAGCCAGCGGTTAGCTTGTCGAAGCCGGCATCAAACCAGCGGAACACCGTCAGCTGCTTGCCCTCATGGCCCAGCAACAGGGCACACATGGCCGGAGTCAGGGTCAGCGCCACGATACCCGAGATCACCACCGACACCGCAATCGTTATCGCAAACTGCCGGTACAGCTCGCCACTCAGGCCACCCAGGAAGGCCACCGGCGCGAATACCGCCACCAGCACCAGGGTTGACGACACTACCGCCCCGGAAACCTGGCCGATGGTAGCCACGGCGGCGTTGTAGGCCGACATGCCCTCTTCCTTCATCAGGCGCTCGGCGTTTTCCATGATGATGATGGCGTTATCCACCACCACCCCGATGGCCAGTATCAACCCGAACAGGGTCAGCAGGTTGACCGAGAAGCCCAGCGCCTGCATGCCCGCAAAGGTGCCGATCAGGGAGACCGGAATGGCAATCAGCGGGATCAGGGTCGCGTTGATATGCTGCAGGAACAGGAAGGTGACCAGTACCACCAGCAACACCGCCACAATGAAGGTATTGATCACTTCCTGGATGGAAATGTCGATAAAGCGGGTGGTGTCGTAGGGAACGTTGTATTCCAGCCCCGCCGGGAAACGGTCAGCGATTTCCTTCATCGCTTCGTCGACCGCCTCGGCGGCATCCAGGGCGTTGGCACCGGGCTGCAGGTAAACCCCCATGGGGACGGTAGCACCACCGTTGTAGACCGCCGCAAAGTCGTAGTTCTGGGCTCCCAACTCAATGCGGGCAACATCCTTCAGACGCAGGGAGGCACCCTGCTCGTCACTGCGCAGGATCACTTCGCCGAATTCTTCCGGGCTGGCCAGCCGGCCGGGCGCAGACACACTGAAGGTGAAGGCCTGGCCTTCCGGGGCCGGTTCGGCACCGATACGGCCGGCGGCAAACTGGGCGTTCTGGCCGCGCAGGGAGTTGGCCACATCACCGGGGGTCAGTTCGTACTGGGCCAGCTTGTCGGGCCGCAGCCAGATTCGCATGGAATAGTCCTGGGCACCAAACAACGAGGCATCACCAATACCCGGCAGGCGCACCAGCTCGTCCAGCACGTTGAGCAGGGCATAGTTGGAGATTTCCACCACATCCATGGAGTTGTCCGGAGACGACAGGGTGATCACCTGCAGGGTGGAGGTGGAACGGGCTTCCACCTTCAGGCCCTGGTCCCGCACCGACTGCGGCAGTCGCGCCAGCGCCTGCTGCACCCGGTTGTTGACGTTGATAGTGGCCTGGTCCGGATCGGTACCGATTTCAAACGACACGGTTACCCGGAAGCTGCCGGAGTCGGTGGCGCTGGATTCCAGGTAGATCATGTCGTCTACGCCGTTGATCTCCTGCTCCAGTGGGGCCACCACGGAATCGGCGATAACATCGGCACTGGCGCCGGGGAAGCGGCCGTCGACCACCACCTGGGGTGGCACCACGTTGGGGTACTGTTCCACCGGCAGGCCAAGCAGTGCCAGGGCACCACCCAGGGTAATAATAATGGAGACGACCGTCGCGAAAATCGGGCGGTCTATGAAGGTGCGTAGCATCAGTCAGTCCCCTCCCCGTCTTCGGCATTGGTCACATTCACCTGTGCGCCGTCGCGGAGGTTGGTCAGGCCACTGACAATAAAGCGGTCACCGGCTTCCAGCCCTTCAAGCAAAATCTGCCGGCCCTGGGATACCGGGCCAAGCTCAACCGCCTTTGCGCGAGCCTTGCCTTCGTCATCCACCACATACACCACCGGGCCTTGCGGGCCCTGGGCGACCGCTTTTTCCGGCACCGTGATGATGTCGTCAAACGACTGCAACTCCACCCTTACCCGGACAAACTGGCCAGGCACAACCATCTGCTCCGGGTTCGGGAACACGGCCCGGGCCGACACCGAACCGGTGCGCGGGTCGAGGGTCGAGGCGGTGAAGTCGATACGGCCATCCAGCGGGTACTCACTGCCGTCCGCCAGCACCAGGCGGGCGTTCACGTTCTGCTCTTCGCCGGCACTGGCCATGCCTTCACGGGCAACCCGGCGAATGGTGGCGTCGTTTTCCGGCAGCGCGAAGCGCACATGAATCGGGTCCAGCTGCACGATGGTGGTCAGCAGGGTGCCGGTATCAATCAAGCTGCCTTCCGGGAAGTCTTCCAGGCTGGTAACCCCGCTGATCGGCGCGGTCACCTCGGTATAGCCCACGTCCAGCTCGGCCTGGGTCATGCCGGCATTCGCCACGGCCATATTGGCCTGGGCCAGTTCCAGGGCAGACTGCGCCGAGTCACGGTCGCGCTCACTAACCGCATTACGCTCGTAAAGCGAGGAAATCCGGTTCCACTCCCGCTCGGCCTGGCGCAGGTTGGCTTCCGCTACCTGGCGCTGGGCTCGGGCACGCTGAAGCGCCGCCTCGGCCGGCTTTCGATCAATCCGGAACAGGGCATCGCCCTCACTCACCATCTGCCCTTCGTCGTACAGGCGCTGCTCCAGAATACCGCTGATCCGGGCGCGCACTTCCACTTCCCGGGCACCACGGGCACGGCCAGCGTAGTCCTGGCGAACACTGGCGTCTGTCAGTTCAGCGGTTTCCACCACCACGGCTGCCGGTGGCATGCCGCCCCCACCCTGCTGTGCTGCCTGATCGTCGTTACTGCAGCCCGCCAGCACTAACAGGGCAGACAAACCTGCAAGGATCAGCCCGTTACGGGCCAATGGTCGATGAGAGCTTTCGAAGGGCATGTGCGTTCTCCTGAACACCGGATCGGAAAAATTAAGAGCGCGACAACATACATTCATTCGTGTATGTATGTAAACTGTTCTCGTTTATACTCCTTTGCCAAACACACAGACCACCACACGAAAACCATGGCACGAAAAACAAAAGCCGAAGCGGAAGCCACCCGGGAAGCCATCATGGACTGCGCCGAGCAGGTGTTCATGGACAAGGGCGTAGCCCGCGCCTCACTGGAAGAAATCGCCCGTGCAGCCGGTGTTACCCGGGGCGCGGTTTACTGGCACTTCCGCAACAAGCAGGACATTCTCGATGCCATGCTCGAGCGGGTAAGGGCTCCACTGGGCGAGATGATGGACGATGCCAGCCGGGGCGGCCACAGTCTTGAGAACCTGAAAGAAGTGTGCATCGTGGCTCTTAGAAAACTCGTCGATGACAAGCGTTACTTCCGGGTGCACTACATACTGTTCCATCGCAACGAGTCGGATCAGGCTCTGAACAAACACCGGGAGCTTTCTCTCGATGCCACCAGCCATGTCACCAGCATCATGGCTCGACCGGAAAACCGGGCGCGCCTGCGCCCCCATCTGACACCCGAGTACGCCGCCTACCTGCTCCACACGCAAATGCTGGGCCTGTTCATCGACTGGCTTGCGGCGCCGGAGCGGTGGCCGCTGGCAGAGATGGCCCCAACCCTGGTGGAAACGGCGTTTTTCGGTTTGCTGGCGGACAACTGATCCGGCAACAAAAGGATCATTTTCAGGCCCACATCCACATAATGGCCGGAACCGCCACGACCGTCACTACAATCGACAGTGGCAGACCAAGCCGCCAATAGTCCCCGAACCGATAGCCCCCCGGCTCCATAACCAGAGCATTGGACTGATGCCCGATGGGCGTCAGGGTATTCTCGTAGCCCTGGATCAACAGAATGTCACCGGACCGAAATCGGATATCCGCCAGGCGCTGTTTGAGGCGATGCCCCTGCCGGGCGACAGCCACTACGTTCAAACCGTAACGTTCCCGCAAGTTAAGGCGATTGGTCGTTCGGCCGATCAATCGGGATGACGGCGTGATAACAGCTTCAGTCAGCCGGACATCACCCGTGGCGATATCGTCTTCCTTGTCCTCGCGGGAACGGCCTTTGCGAACCGGCTCATCACCGTCGTTTTCTGATTCGTCCTCGTCAACCACATTGGCCAGCACCAGCTTGGTGTTGTCCACAAACTCCTGCAGGCTTTCGGTATCCGCCTCAACCAGCAAGACATCGCCTTCCCGCAACACCTTGAAGGTAGACGGAGCCGGCGACGTAGATTCACCGCGAATCAGCGCCAACACCACCACACTCTTGTCGTCTTCACCGGAGGTCAGGAGGTTATGCAGTGTGCTGCCGGCATAATCTGAGCCTTCGGGAACCCGGAGCTCGGTGACATAGTCGCCGACGCTGAATAGCTTGTCGCCACTCGCCGGGTCATCGCGCTTGGGCGTCAGCCGCCAGCCAACCAGGCCAATAAAAAGAATCCCGGCTACGGTAATCGCCAGCCCCACCGGGGCAAAATCCACCAGACCGAACGAGCCCGCCTCCCGGTAGCTGGCAATGATGATGTTCGGAGGCGTACCAATCAGTGTTATCGTGCCCCCCAGCAAGGAGCCGAAAGCCAGGGGCATCAGCAGCAAGGAGGGAGAACGGCCGGACTTTCGGGACATCCAGATGGCTACTGGCATCAATAGAGCCAACGCACCCACGTTATTAATAAAGGCCGAACACAGGGCAACCACCGCCGTCAGGGTAATCACCTGCAGCACGGCATTGTGCCCGACCTTCCCCAGCAGGCGCACCACCGCGTCCACCACGCCACCATTGACCAGACCCTGACTGATCACCAGCACAGCCGCCACGGTGATAACAGCCGGGTGACCAAAGCCGGAAAAAAGCTGATCGATGGGCACCAGCCCGGCGACGGCCACGGCCAGCAACGCCAGCATGGCAACTATGTCAAAGCGCAGGCGATTCCAGACAAACAGACCCAGAGTGACAGTCAGAACGCCAAAAACAATCCATTGATCATGTAGCACGGCTGGTCATCATCCTTTTTCAGCAAGCAAACCGGGTAGAAAGAAACGAATACCTGCATCATTCCATAGTTACCCGCCCGACGACACGAGCACAACCATCCACCATTAAACAAAAACCCCGCAAAGCCAGAAGCCTTGCGGGGTTTTCAGTGGTCGGTGAGCGCCAATGCTCTCACCGGAACATCATGATCAGATCGATTAACCGAACTGGTTCATGGTGTTGTCTTTACCACCGGCCTTCAGAGCCGCTTCGCCAGCGAAGAACTCTTTGTGGTCGTCGCCGATGTTAGAACCAGCCATGTCCTGGTGCTTCACAGTAGCGATGCCCTGACGGATTTCCTGACGCTGTACACCAGCAACGTAGGCCAGCATGCCTTCGTCACCGAAGTAGCCCTTGGCCAGGTTGTCGGTAGACAGAGCCGCAGTGTGGTACGTCGGCAGAGTGATCAGGTGGTGGAATACACCGGCTTCACGGGACGCATCACGCTGGAAGTTACGGCACCACTCGTCAGCCAGCTGACCCAGCTCGGTGTTGTCGTACTCGGCGCTCATCAGCTTGGCACGGTCGTAGGCAGATACGTCTTTGCCTTCTTCCTGCATGGCGTCGAACACCTGCTGACGGAAGTTCAGGGTCCAGTTGAAGGACGGGCTGTTGTTGTAAACCAGCTTGGCGTCGGGTACCACTTCCTTGATGCGGTTAACCATGGCAGCGATCTGGCCAACGTGCGGCTTCTCGGTTTCGATCCACAGCATGTCTGCGCCGTTCTGCAGGCTGGTGATACAGTCCAGAACAACACGGTCTTCGCCAGAGCCAGCTTTGAACTGGAACAGGCCAGAGGCCAGGCGCTTCGGCTTCAGCAGCTTGCCGTTGGACTTGATCACAACGTCGCCGTTCTCGATCTGGGAAGCGTCGTCGATGTACTCACCGTCCAGGAAGCTGTTGTACTGGTCGCCCAGGTCACCCGGCTCGTTGGTTACAGCGATCTGCTTGGTCAGGCCAGCACCCAGGGAGTCAGTACGGGCAACGATAACACCGTCGTCTACACCCAGCTCCAGGAACGCCAGGCGAACCGCGTTGATCTTGGACAGGAAGTCGGCGTGCGGAACAGTTACTTTACCGTCCTGGTGGCCACACTGCTTCTCGTCAGATACCTGGTTTTCGATCTGGATACAGCAAGCACCGGCTTCGATCATCTGCTTGGCCAGCAGGTAAGTAGCTTCGGCGTTACCGAAACCAGCGTCGATGTCGGCAATGATCGGTACAACGTGAGTTTCGTGGTTGTCGATCTGCTTGATCAGCTCAGCAGCCTTGGCGCTGTCGCCAGCTTCTTCAGCTTCGTCCAGGGCGCGGAACAGGTGGTTCAGTTCCCATGCGTCAGCCTGGCGCAGGAAGGTGTACAGCTCTTCGATCAGACCGGAAACAGCAGTCTTCTCGTGCATGGACTGGTCAGGCAGCGGACCGAACTCGGAGCGCAGGGCGGCAACCATCCAGCCAGACAGGTACAGGTAACGACGCTTGGTGGTGCCGAAGTGCTTCTTGATGGAGATCATCTTCTGCTGGCCGATGAAACCGTGCCAGCAACCCAGGGACTGGGTGTACTGGGAAGAGTCAGCATCGTACGCAGCCATGTCTTCACGCATGATCTTGGCGGTGTACTTGGCGATGTCCAGACCAGTCTTGAATTTGTTCTGGGCGCGCATGCGGGCAGCGTGCTTCGGGTTGATGGCGTTCCAGGTCGGGTTCTGCTTCAGGATGGAAGCGATTTGGTCGACGTCTTGTGCGTAGGGCATGATCTCTATCCTTTCTACGTTTATGTTCAAAAGGTTCGGAACGCTGCGGCCGGCAGCCTCCGGAGCCAACCGCCTGCTCATACAACCTGGCAGGGGATGACGTTGGGCGTAACTTTAGTGCTTTCGAATTTATAATTGAAATTTATATGGTGTATTTTCGGCATTTTTTCTGTGAATACCCATCAGCAGGTCTAAATGCCTGAAAAATACCCCCTGCACGCGGGCTGAACTTTTTGATTGCCCCCAGCATATCCCATGCTAGGATTAACCGGGCTGACCTGGATCAGCCACAGCGTCCACCTGGCACCTACAAGGGCTCTCCGTGCTTTATATCCGGTCCTTTTTGCATTCGCTGTTACACGCCCTGAAAAATCTGTTACCCATCGTCGTGGTGGTCGGTTTCTTCCAGCTGGTTATTCTGCAGCAGGTGCCGGATGACCTCGGCAGCATGGCCATCGGCCTGTTAATTGTTGCCGTGGGCGTGGCATTGTTCTTACAGGGACTGGAGCTGAGCATTTTCCCGGTGGGCAAAAGCCTGTCGAACCAGTTCGCCCGCAAGGGCTCCCTGGCCATACTGCTATCGTTCGGCTTTGCCATGGGGTTTTCAGCGGTTATTGCCGAGCCCGCGCTGATTGCAGTGGCAGAGCAGGCCCAGACCATCAGTGAGGGGCGAATTGACGGCCTCACCCTGAGGATACTGGTGGCTGTCTCTGTCGGTTTCGTCGTTGCCCTGGGGGTTTTCCGCACCATTTTCGGCTACCCGCTGCACTGGTTCATGATCACCGGCTACGTCATCGTGGTGGTTGTTACCTGGTTTGCACCGGAGGAAATTGTCGGGCTGGCCTATGACTCCGGCGGGGTGACAACCAATGTGGTGACGGTGCCCCTGATCGCCGCTCTCGGCATCGGCCTGGCGGCCTCGATCCGGGGCCGGAACCCGTTGATTGATGGCTTTGGCCTGGTGGCACTGTCCGTCATGGTGCCCATGATCACCGTGCAGGTGTACGGCATGGTGGTTTACTCCGGCGGCACCGGGGCCGCAGCCATGGAGGCCATCACAGCGCAGGTTACGGAAGCCCCGGCGAAGTCCGGCATAATTGCGGCCCTACTCGACCTGGCCGGCATGTTGAGGGATGTGCTGCCGATCATCATCACCGTTCTGTTCTTCCAGTACCTGGTGTTACGCCGGAAGCTGAGCAATCCGAAGAAGATTGCCTTCGGCTTTGCGCTGGTGATCCTCGGCCTGTATGCCTTTGTTGTCGGCCTGAAAATGGGCTTGTTTCCCATCGGCACCAGCATGGCCGAGCAACTGATGGCCATGGACAGCTATGCGCCCGTGTACCTTTTCGCCCTGATGATCGGGTTTGCCACAACCATGGCAGAACCGGCACTGATCGCCATCGGCAAGCAGGCGGAAGAAGCCGCCGCGGGTGCCCTCAACGGCAATGCCATTCGCCTGTTGGTAGCTGTGGGGGTGGCCGTTGGCATCACCATTGGTGTGCACCGGATCATTACCGGAGATTCCATTCACTATTACATTATGGGCGGCTATATTCTGGTGATTCTGCTCACCCTGCTCGCCCCCCGATACATCGTGGCACTGGCCTATGACCTTGGCGGTGTGACCACCTCGGAAGTCACGGTACCGCTGGTAACGGCCCTGGGGATTGGACTGGCCAGCAGCATAGAAGGCCGCAACGTCCTGATCGACGGTTTTGGCCTGATTGCCTTTGCCTCGATTTTCCCGATCGTTACTGTGATGACCTATGCCATCGTGTCCCAATACCGTTCTGAACGCAGGAAGGAAACCCAATGAAGTTCTCTGCACTGGTAGCAATTGTCCCTGAAGACCTGGAACAGGACTGCATCGATGCAGCCCGCGAACTCGGCGCCGGCGGCATTACCGTCATGACCGGCCGCGGCATCAGCAACACTGCTAAGAAAACGTTCTTCGGCCTGACCTACGACGGCAGCCAGAGCGTGCTCCTGATGGTGCTGGAAAAAGGTCTGTCGCTGGAGATTCTCAAAGCCCTTCAGAAGGTGATCATGCCGGACCCGGCAGACTCCCAGGGCCTGATCTTTACCGTTCCGCTGGAGCACCTGGGTGGCATCGACATGGCCCAGGTGGAAAAATTCGAACAACACCTGAAAGACTCAATCTGATCGGAGAGCGCTCATGAAACTGGTCAAAGATGTGATGGTCACAGACATCATCAAGATCTCGCCCTTCGCCACCCTGCGGGAGGCACTGACGCTGATGAAGCGCCACAACGTGAAATCCCTGGTGGTCGAGCGCCAGAGCGAGCACGATGCCTGGGGGCTGATCACCTATACCAACGTGCTCAAATCGGTGATTGCAGAAGATGGCGATATCGACCTGCTGAATGTCTACGATGTCTGCGCCAGACCGGTGATCAGCGTGGGCGAAAACCTCGCCCTCAAGCACGCCGCCACCTTGATGTCCGATTACCGGGTCAAGCGACTGCTGGTACTGAAAGACAACGAAATGTGCGGCTTTGTAGTGATGGACGACATCATGGCTGCCCTTCTCGATACCATCGACTGAACCGGGCCAACCTCAGGTCTTGCACATCACCAGCAACTGGTCGCCCTCCTGCAGGTCCAGGTACTGTTTACGGGGCGGGTTCATGACCAGGTGGCGCCCCCGCTCATCGGCCCGGGCCTTGAATACACCCAGCGCAATCTCGCCCCGGGCCGCGACTGTTTTCTCCAGTAACTGGAAGGTCGCGCTGGCCGGCAGCGGGTAGTCGTGGGGATCACGGAACTGGATCTCGGCGCCGCCTGCCGTGAACAGCTCGTCGAGCACCACCCGCAATTCCCTTCGTAAAGCCACCTGGGCCAGGACGTGGCTCAGAATCATCGGGCTGATCAGCATTTCACTTTGATGACCATACAACAGGTGGCGGTTGTCCGGATCACTCAGCTCCATAATAACCTGGGGCCGGCGGGTGGATTCCGACAGAATATCTTCCAGTTGCAGGTAACCCACCATGGCACGGGCATCGGCCTCTTCCCCGGAGCCTATCCGGTCGCTGCTCAGCAACATCACGGTATCGTAACTGGCCGGCGCCAGCTTGCGCAGGTCCTCTTCCACCATGTAATCGGCTTCCAGCAGGCGGCCATTGATCCGTTCAAGGTCCACGCCATAGCGGGACATCTCACGCTGACGCTCTTCCAGCGGTGTTGCCGATACCATGTCCAGCTGGAACTGTCGCCCGGCGTAGCTGCCAAACTCCGCCGCCAGGCTCGGCACCCGTCGGTTCCAGCCGAGAACCAGCACCCGGTGAGGCCCCTGCTGGCGGCTTGGCTGCACAGAGCCGCTGATGCGTTCCACTGCCGCCAGGGAGTCCACCTTGGCCTCCGGCCCCGTGTGTTCATAGTCGCTGGCCATCAGCACTACCCGGTCTTCATTCCGGATCACCGTATCTGACGGCGCCAGCAGGTTAACCTGCCAGCCTTTGGCTGCCGGCTGCAGCAAGCCCAGCACGACGGCATGGGGCCGCTGCGTTGCCAGCTCGCTCAGGGTCAGGCCCTCGGCGGTTTCGCCACCCCGCACAAAGATCTCGTTGCCTTCACCGGCGGTCAGCAACTCGTTGTAGACCTCGGACAGGTTCGGGTGCAGCACGTTCTGCACCATCAGGCGGCTGATGGTGGCATCACCGGCCACCACCTCGACCGAGCCGGGATAGGCGCGCTCGACCACCGGGAGCTTTCGCATGTCCTGGATTTCTGCCACCACAAACGGCAACGGGGAACTGAAATGGCGGGCTTGGGCGGCGATAGACAACAGGGCTTTGACGGTTTCGATATCGGAGGTCACCAGGCTGCCGGCATCATGGCCCTGGCTGGGCACAATCACTGCCGCAGCGTCCAGGCAGGCGACCCGGTGCAGGGCTTCGGGCTGAATAGCCGAACCGCTTCGCAGGATCACCTCCCGGGCCCGGCGGCCCACGCCCGGCTCGTTGATCAGCTCGTGCAGCTGTTCGCCACTGGCTTCTTCCGCCAGTACAACCAACCGCAGTTTCTGGGTATCGTGCTTTTCCAGAAAGCGCTGCATCCGGCCGGATGAACCAAACAACTCGGCCACCAGCGGCGGGGTCTGGGCTGTCCAGCCCAGCACTACCACATGGTTCTTCAGAGTCACCGGGGTAAGACCCCGCTCCAGGTCTTCCATCTTGGCAATCAGCCAGCGGGTGAGGATGGCCACCAGGGTGCCCATAAACACCACATAGCCGGAGATGGTCAGCAGGGTAGACACAATGCGCTGCCAGGTGCCGACATCGTCCCCCAGGTAGCCGGGGTCGGTCAGGCGAAGGAAGGCCCACCAGACTGCGGAGCCGGTATCCTTGAACTCACCGGCCGGCGGCAACACCACCAGCAGGCCGCCAATCAGCGAAATCAGGCCGATAAAACCGCCCACCACCAGTAACTGGAAGCCGGCACCTTTGACCAGCTGGCGCTCAACAACAAACTTGATTCGATCAACAATCCGGAACGGAAGCATGCCTGCCCCTTGCATCAACTATGCGGGGTAGTTTATCGCAGTTTTCAGGCTTCGCCAGAAACAACGCCATTCAGGGCCGCTTCCAGGGTGGGATAAAAGCGGCTGATACCGGGCTCCGGTTTTACGCCAGCCCTTGCCAGCGTGCGCAACGGCTGGAACTGCAAGTCCGCAATCACTATTTCCGTGCCGGTATTCCGGCAGCTGGAAATCAGCTTGTTCAGGGCCGACAAACCGCCCGCATCCAGTATGGTGACACCGTCCATATACAGCACCAGGCCCCTGGCCTGCCGGGACAGGCCTGCCAGCTCGCCAAACACCCGGTCTGCCGCCGCAAAGAACAGCGGGCCGTTGATCTTGAATACCTGCCAGCCCTCGGGCAGCTCCGCCTGTACGATGCGCTTGTTACCGGTAATATCGGTCACCCTGGTCATCTGCGCCATCTCCCGCATGAACAGCACCGCCGCCAGCAACACGCCGGTGGTAATGGCAATCACCATATCCAGCGCCACGGTCAGGCCGAAGCAGGTCAGGAACACCAGGATATCGCTGCGGGGCGCGGTTTTCAGAAGGTGCACAGCCTTGGGAGCCTCGCTCATGTTCCAGGCCACCATAATCAGCAAGGCCGCCATCGCAGGCATCGGCAGGTAAGCGAGCACCCCCGCCAAAGACACCAGTGCCAGTAACACCACAAGCGCGTGGATCATGGCAGACACCGGCGATTCTGCGCCGGCCCGGTAATTGGCGGCCGACCGGGCAATGGCGGCAGTGGCGGTGATGCCGCCAAAAAAAGGCACCACAATATTGCCGATGCCCTGCCCCATCAGCTCACTGTTGGCACTGTGGCGTTTGCCAGTCATGCCATCGAGCACCACGGCGCACAACAGGGATTCGATGGCACCCAGCATGGCGATGGCAAAGGCCGCCGGAATCAGCTCCCGGAACAGATCCCAGGACAGCCCAAGGGGTTGTCCATCGGCCCCGGCCTGCTGCCAGGGCCAGGCGAATTCCGGCAAAAACGGAGGTATGCCAGCGCCGGTGCTGCCATCAGGAAGCAGGTAACTGAAGCGTGAGCCCACGGTCTCAATAGTTGCACCACCGGCATTCAGCCACAACGCCAGCAGACTGCCGACAATCACCGCCGGCAGATGAGGCGGCACCGGGGTTTTCAGCCTTGGCCAGAGCAGCATCACCGCCAGGGTAACCACTGCCACCAGAGTGCTCAGTCCATCCAGCGCCGGTAATTGCTGGCCCAGCACCGCCAGTTTGTCCCAGTAATGCTCCGGCATGGTCTCGACTGGCAAACCGAAAAAGTCCTTCACCTGCAGGGTGGCAATCACCACGGCAATACCCGCGGTAAAGCCCAAAGTGACGGACTCGGGTATATACTCGATAAAGCGCCCGAGACGCATCAGCGCCATAATCACCAGCAACACCCCGGACATCAGGGTGGCCAACAACAAGCCACCCAGGCCATAGTTCTGTGCAATCGGGTAGAGAATAACCACAAAGGCCGCGGTCGGGCCGGAGATACTGAACCGGCTGCCGCCGAACAGGGCGATCACAAAGCCGGCAATAAAGGCCGTGTACAGCCCGTACTGGGGCGCAACGCCACTGGCAATCGCCAGCGCCATGGCCAGGGGAATGGCGATAATGCCGACCGTGATGCCGGCCATCGCATCTTTCAGGAAACGGCCACCGGTGTAGCGCTCGTCAATACAGGCCTCACGGACAGCGTGGGCGAATCTGAGCGAAAAAAGATGAGCACGGTGGGACATCGCTGGCGGCTCCTGGTTGCGAACGAGACGTTATCATTATATGCTCATTACGATTACATTCAATGTTAACCTGATTAACATAGCATGAGCGTTGATACCTATGCCCAAGGAAAACCGAACCGCACGCCTTACCCTGCTGATTGACCCGGAAAAGAAAAAGGTCTTTGAAGCCCTGTGCAAAGAGGAAGATGTAACGCCGTCCCAGAAGGTCCGGCAGTTTATCCGGGAATATGTGGAAGCCCGGCTGGGCCCGGACTGGCGCGAAGACTCCCGCCAGAAAACCGACTGAGCGGCGAAGCGTATAAGCTCCTATGAAACCTTTATTCGCCAGCCTCCTGTTAACACTCGCCACCG
This sequence comes from Marinobacter sp. L-46, assembly GCF_056859535.1. Lineage (NCBI taxonomy): Bacteria > Pseudomonadati > Pseudomonadota > Gammaproteobacteria > Pseudomonadales > Marinobacteraceae > Marinobacter > Marinobacter sp. L-46. Next base: position 67,716 of record NZ_JBSXOP010000085.1, on the reverse strand, counting down.
TCACCGTCACCGGGTGCGCCGCTGTGCCGGCAGACAACATCCCGGCACGGCCCAGCAGCCAGTACGATGCGGTGGTTTTGGCAGCGAAGACCGGCACCCCGCTTACCGTCCAGGAACTGGCCCGCCAGCTGGCCGACACCGATATCGTAGTGATCGGCGAGTACCACGGCCACCACGCTTCCCACCTGCTCCAGGCCCGGCTGCAACAAGCCCTGTACCGGCAAAACCCCGCCCAGATCCTGAGCATGGAACAGTTCAACCTGGACCACCAGACTGCCGTGGATGCCTACCTGGCCGGCACAACCGGCGAAACCGAAATGCTGGAAGACGCCAACGCCTGGGACAACTACAAGGCCTCCTACCGGCCGCTGGTGGAATTTGCACGCCAGCATCAGTTACCGGTGATCGCCGCCAACGCACCGGCGGACACCGTTCGCTGTGTCGGCCGCGAGGGCAAGGCTTACCTGGACAGACTGCCGGAAGCGCAGCGCTCAGCCCTGCCGCAGCAGGCCTTCCTGGACACCCCGGAATATCAGGACAAGTTCATAGACGCCATCAGCGGCAGCCATGGTACGGAACAGGCTGAACTCTCCGGGTGCATGCTCAACACCTACCAGGCCCAACTGCTCCGGGATAACACCATGGCGCACCGGATGGTGGAAGCGCTCCGCAACCGGCCCAGGCATCAACTGGTGCATACCACCGGCACCTTCCACAGCGAGCAGCGCCTTGGTACCGTGGCGGTGCTGGAACAACGTGCACCGGAACTGGATATCACGGTAATCTCGCCTGTCGAATGGCCGGCCAACGAAGCAGACATGCCGCTGGCAAAGCACCGCCACAAAGGCGACTATCTGTACTTTATCCAGCCCATGCCCCGGGAATTCCGAGACCCGGAACGGGAGCGAGAGGCCATGCAGGCCCGGTTCGGCCAGCGCACCACGACCAACTGTGATTAATCACAAGGAGTAAGCATGAAAGTTGTCTCTGCCCTGATCATCGGCCTGTGTGCCATTTTTGCCGCGTCTCTGCTCAGCGAAGGACTGATGGGGCTGCGCACGGCCGACCGCTACGTGACGGTCAAGGGCGTGGCCGAACGGGAGGTGCAGGCAGACCTTGCATTGTGGCCAATCCGTTTTGTCGCCACCGGCAGCACGCTGGATGAAGCCCAGAACAAAACCCGCAGCAGTCGCGAAGCCATCATGGCCTTTCTGAAACTGCAGGCGATTGAGGAGTCGTCGGTTGAACTGCAGCGGCTGGATGTTACCGATACCCGCGCCAATCCATACTCCGGCAACAACAACGAGCAGCAGTACATCATCAACCAGACCCTGATGGTGCGCAGCACCGACATAGACCGTATCCGCCAGGCGGCACAGAACGTGAGCGAACTGGTGGATTCCGGTGTGGTGCTGTCGTCGGACTACGGCCCCGGCGGCCCCACCTATTTGTTCAGTGGCCTGAACGATATCAAGCCGCAAATGATCGCCGAAGCCACCGTTGCCGCCCGGGAATCCGCCCAGCAATTTGCCCGGGATGCCGATGCGGAGCTCGGCGGCTTGCGACGGGCCAATCAGGGGATTTTCCAGATCCTCGCTCGGGACCAGGCCCCGGGGGTTTCGGAACAACAGCAGCCGTTAAAAACCGTGCGTGTAGTCTCTACCTTCGACTACTACCTGGAGTAACCGGGTTACTGGGTGGCCACCATTTCGTCGGTAACCTGGTAATCCCCGGCCAGCCAGCGCAGAACTTCATGGGCAGCCGGGTGATCAAAGACATCGTAGGTGTGGATCAGCGCCTGCTTTTTCTCATCGCTGATGCGCCCCAGCCCGGTGTCCTGAAGCACCAGCAAGTCTTTGTGCAGCTGTTCCGCCAGCTCCAGCCCCAATACCTCCCTTGCCGCATGCAAAAACGCCTGGCCATACTGGTAATCCGGCCCCCGGCGATAGGATTCCGCCAGGGTAATGGCCGGAATACTGGTGAGCACCGGCTGCAGGGCCGGGTTGATGGCATGGCCAGAAAGATAGGCGGCATTGCCCGCAGGCCGGCCGGTAAATCCGCGCAGGTGCAAATGCCGGGACATGCGGTCGCCGTCGTTTACCGGATAGTTGTCCCAGAGCAGCGGCTTGCGGCCCAGCAACTTGCTGATACGTTTGAGGTGGCCCGGTGAAATCTCCCGGGAGCAGACTTCCTCCCCGGTCCAGAAAATCCGCACATCGCGGTCCAGCTCCGCACCCAGGGTTTCCAGATAATCCGCCGGCCGCTGGCCGAACACACGGTCCAGCACCGGGTCATCGGAATAGTAGGTTGGGCACACGCTGATTTTTGCAGCCGCGGTATGCTCCTGCACCCACCGGATAATTCCGGCCTGGGTTCGGGCCAGTTCCGGGGTATCCGGGTGCATATCGTCGAACAGGATGGCCAGCTCCTGAATACCCAGGCGATCCAGCATTTTCAGTTTTTTCGCCAGGGCATCCCGGGCGATGTCATCGAAGTTGTTGAACACCTCGAACGGGCTCAGCCCTACACCGAAACGCACCCCTTCGCGCCGGCAGAATCCGGCAAAATCCGCCAACGCCTCAGCCTGTTCCGGCGGATGCGGCTCCTGCCAGCGCCGGCGCAAGTATGGATCGGCCTTGGGCGCGTACAGGTAGAAACCATAGCCATGGGTGGTCAGGGCGTTAACCAGCTGGCGCCGCTCGCCCCAGCTCCACACCGGGCCATAAAATCCTTCGATAATACCCAGCTCTACCGTCATCTCACTCACTCCCTGACCAAGGTTTCTTACCATCATATACCCTACCCGGACACAGGTCAGGCCCGGATGAACACTCCGGCGTTACGATGGTTTCGAAAGCGCATCAAGCAACGTAGTATGCCAGCGCAGCCACTCCCAGGGCCAGTACCAGTGCCGGCAATGACCACAAATGAAACTCCCGCCATAACCCCTCAACCCGGGCCAGGCGCAAGGCAATAAGGTTGGCCAGCGAACCGATCGCCAACCCGAATCCGCCCACCGACACACCCCAGGCAAGGGCTTGCCAGTCGTCAGCAAAGGATGCCAACAAAATGGTGGCCGGCACATTGGAGATGAACTGCGACACCACCACCGATGCCGTCATCACACCGCCGGGCAGTGCCAGCAGCCAGGCCACCAGCACATCCGTCTGAGGCAGTCCGGCCAGTAGCCCGAGATCCACAAACATCAGCATAAATACCAGCAGGAGCAGCCAGTCCACCCCGCGCAGAACCGCCCGGAACAGCAGGCCATACAGCAGCATAATAGCCAGCGCAGCCACAACCACAGCACCCAGCTCCGCCGCCACAATAAAACCCGGATACAACAGGCAAGACACCCACAACAGCCTGCGGTTGACCGGCCTTTGCGCCGGCCGGACAACAACCGGCCGGGCCGGAAACGCCAGCACCGTAGCTAGGAGCAAGACCAGCGTCAACAGCCCCACCAGGGGCAGCATGGCCGCCATAAACTCACCAAACCCGATGCCCCGGGTCTGCCAGAGGAAGAGGTTCTGGGGATTACCGATAGGCGTCAGAGCCGACCCTACATTCACGGCCAGGGCCTGGAAAATCACCAGCCGGCCCAGCGGAACCGGCACCACCGCGGCCAGCGCAACGGTCAGGGGCACCACGATAAACAGGGCCACATCGTTGGTCACTACCGCAGCCAACAGCCAGGAAAAGACGACCAGCGCCAGTGCCAATGAGCGCTCCGTGCGAAACCGGCCCATCAGCCACACACCGCACCGGGCCAGGGCGCCACTGTCTTCCAGACCGCGGCTCAGCACCAGAAAGCCGGTGAGCGCCGTCAGGGTTTGCCAGTGCACCAGCCCGGCCAGCTCGCTCAAAGAGGGGGATGCCGCCCACAGCAAGGGCACCAGCCCAACTACCAGGGCAAGCAGCAGGTAATCCTCGGTCAGCCGGGACAGGAAGAAACGGAAGGGATTGCTACGACTCATCAGGCTTATGATCCCGATCAACAGGCAAAGGGCATGGCAGGCACAGAATATTGTCTAGACTTACAGACAAACCGACATTTCAACAGCCATTCTGACCGGAGATATGCCGTATGGAAATCAAAACCTTCGCAGACCTGATCGACTGGACCCGGCAACTGCACGCCCACCTGGCCCGCTGCCTGCACGAATCGGCCGGCCAGCATAAAGACGAGCGGGCCAGCGCCCTGCTGGATTATGTCAGCACCCACGAGGCGCTTCTCGAAAAAGCGGTAGCCGAGTACGAAAAGCAGGCCGATCCGAAGGCCATGCAAACACGACTCTATGACTACGGCGTGCATAAGCCCATTGAGAAAAACCGCACCTGCAAAACGGACTATTCGGAACTGGACTTTGACGGCATTGCCCGGGAAATCTTTGATTTCCATGACCAGGTGATGTCGCTCTACGACACGTTGATTGGCAAGGCAGAAATTCCCGAAGCCAAAAGCCTGCTGGAAGACCTGAAGTCACTGGAGGAACACGAAGCCATGCGCCTGGCCAGCCAGATCGGCCGGATGAACGATTTGTGAAAACCGTTCGTATAGCTCGGAGGCCTTAGACATATGTCTTAATTCGAGCAGCTGCATATCACAACCATTGTGTTTGTGAACTAGACTGCAAGGACAAGCCGGTCACCCAAAAAGCGGCTGGCTCTGAGCCAAAGACAATTACAACAACGTCAGAGGTTAGAAGAGCAATGAAGATCCGTTCTGTTCTATCCGCGGCTGTACTGGCTGTGGCAACGACATTTGCCGCCACACAGGCGCTGGCACAAGACAAATTCACCCTGAAACTGGCCGAAACCTGGGGCCCCAACTTTCCCATTTTCGGTGACACCACCAAGCGTTTTGCCGAAACCGTCGAGAAAATGTCTGACGGCAGGCTGACCATCCGCATCGACTCCGCCAACAAGCACAAAGCGCCGCTGGGCGTGTTCGATATGGTCAAGGCAGGCCAGTACGACATGGGCCACTCTGCCTCCTACTACTGGAAAGGCAAGGTTCCGGAAACCCTGTTCTTCACCAGCATGCCGTTCGGCATGAACGCCATGGAACAGTACGCCTGGTTCTACCACGGCGGCGGCATGGAGCTGATGCAGGAAGTGTATGAGCCCCACAACATGCTGTCGTTCCCCGGGGGCAACACCGGTGTGCAGATGGGCGGCTGGTTCCGCAAGGAAATCAAGTCGCTGGAAGACCTGCAAGGTCTGAAAATGCGCATCCCGGGCTTTGCCGGCGAAGTCTTCGCCGAGGTGGGTGTTAACCCCACCAACATCGCCCCGGGCGAGCTGTATACAGCCCTTGAGCGCAACACCATTGATGCCGTTGAGTGGGTAGGTCCGGCCCTGGATCTGCGTCTTGGCTTCCAGCAGATCGCCGATTACTACTACACCGGTTGGCACGAGCCCGCCACCGAGCTGCAGTTCCTGGTCAACAAGCGCGTTTGGGAACGCCTGCCGGCAGACCTGCAGGAAATCATGCGGGTAGCCATGCGCACCGCCTCCTACGACATGCTGGTACATTCCCAGCATGAAAACGCCAAGGCCTGGGCCAACATCAAGCAAGACTACCCGAACGTACAGATCAAGCAGTTCCCGGAAGACATCTTCCAGGCCATGTACGATGCCAACAAAAAACTGCTGACCGAAGCGGCGGAAGACAGTGCAATCGCCAAGAAGATCATTGACTCCCAGCTGAGCTACCAGGAGCAAAGCCGGGCTTACACGGATATTTCCGAAAGGGCCTATCTCAACACCATGGCGGAAGTCGAGTAAACTGGGCGCCATGCAGCAACAGAGCCGGGATCGCTCTTGGAGAGGTCCCGGCTTTTTGCTTTCTAATCAGAACAGGAAATCCGCTCTGCGGAGGACGATGTACAGATGCGCTGGATAATAAAACTGGACGAGGGCCTGGCCTGGGTCTCGAAAGTGTGCGGCTGGGTGGCGTGCATTGCCATGATCCTGATGGCCGTCAACGTGTTCTACGATGTGCTCACAAGGTATGTGTTTAACGACGTATCCATCGCCATGCAGGAAATGGAATGGCACCTGTATTCGGTGGTGTTCCTGCTGGGCATTCCCTATGCCCTGCGCACAGACAGCCACGTTCGGGTAGACGTGTTCTACACCAACTGGAGCCAGAAGCGTAAAGCCTGGGTGAACCTGGTTGGCGCCCTGATTTTTGTAATCCCCTTCGCCTACCTGATCGGCTTCTACGGTTACAGCTTTGCCCAGGACGCCTACCAGATGGGTGAAGGCAGCGGCGACCCCGGCGGCCTGCCGCACCGCTGGATTATCAAGGCCGTGATTCCTTTCTCTGCCGTGTTTATGGCGACCGCCGGCCTGAACATGGCCACCTACGCCCTGAGGGTGATGGCAGGTGATAAAGAATACGAAGGCGAGCACAGTGCGGGAGGTCTGGCATGATCGGCATGATTATGTTCGGCGTGGCACTGGTCATGCTGATGCTGGGTTTCCCGGTGGCTTTCACCTTCGGTGGCGTGGCGCTGTTCTTTGGTATCTTCGCTGAAGGCATGGACCTGTTCGCGTTCATGCCCTACCGCATCATGAGTGTGATGCAGAACACCGTTTTGATGGCCGTGCCGCTGTTTATCTTCATGGGCGTGGTGCTGCAGCGCACCAGGCTGGCCGAGCAGCTGCTCACGTCCATGGGCCGGCTGTTTGGCGGCCTGCCGGGCGGCCTGGCTATCTCCACCATCCTGGTGGGCGCATTGCTGGCTGCGTCCACCGGTGTGGTCGGCGCCAGTGTGGTAGCCATGGGCCTGATCTCCCTGCCGGTGATGCTGGCCCATAACTACGACAAGCGCCTGGCCACCGGTACTATCTGTGCGTCTGGCACCCTGGGCCAGATTGTGCCGCCGTCTATTATCCTGATCATTCTGGGGGATGTTCTGGGCCTGCCGGTGGGCGACCTGTTCAAGGCCGCAGTGATGCCCGGCATCGTTCTGATCGGCTTGTACATTGTCTATATCCTGGTGATCACCCGCCTCAAGCCCCAGACAGCGCCGGCCATGCCGCCGGATGACAGCATTAGCCGTGGCAAGGAAATCCGCGATGCGTTGCTCGCGATTATCCCTCCGCTGGCACTGATTGTGGTGGTGCTGGGCTCGATCTTTACCGGCATTGCCACCCCCACCGAATCGTCCGCACTGGGTGGTGTGGGTGCGGTGGTCCTGGCCATCATCTATCGCCAGTTCTCGTTCAAGATGGTGTGGGATGCGGCCAAGGACACCGTCAGCGTAACCGCCATGGTGTTCGCCATCCTGATCGGTGCCACCGCCTTCTCCATGGTGTTCAGCTACACCGGCGGCGACTACCTGCTTGAAGAATGGCTGCTGATGCTGCCGGGCGAGCAGTGGGGCTTTATCATCCTGGCCATGCTGGTGATCCTGGTTCTGGGCTTCTTTATCGACTTCGTGGAGATTTCCTTCATCATCGTGCCGATCCTGGCGCCGGTGGCCGAAGCCCTGGGCATCAACATGCTCTGGTTCGCCATCCTGGTGGCCATGAACCTGCAAACCAGCTTCCTGACGCCACCGTTCGGGTTCGCCCTGTTCTACCTGAAAGGGGTGGCACCACCGAACGTCAAAACCACCGATATCTACAAGGGCATACTGCCGTTCATCCTGCTCCAGATCCTGGTGCTGGCGATGATCATCATATTCCCTGAATGGTTTGGCATGAGTGCTACCTACTAAGACTTGTACCTTCCGGGATCGGGCACCCGCCCGATCCCGCTTTTCTCCCCGCTTTGCCCTCCGTTTTCGCCAATACCGGACAAATCCTGATTATTTTCTATACTGAATCAGAAACGCGACTCTCAGCCTGATTTCGGGACCGCACAGGAGCACAGAGAACAAAGGGAGAGCCTGCCGTGACACAGAACACCGCCCGCAAACCGGAATATAGCGGAAGCGACCCAAGAGCCCAGGGCCATGTGCTGACCCTGCCCCTGGAGAACAGCCAGACCGACCGGGAACCCCACAGCTACGAGCGCTGGCTGGTGGCCAAGCTGATGCGTATGGCCGGTTCGCCACCGGTGCGCTTCCGCCTGTGGAACGGCGAGACCATCGAACCGGAGCAGCAACCCGCCCGGTTCACCCTGAGCCTGGCCGACCCCAAAGCCCTGTATTCACTGGTGGCCAATCCCAACCTGGCGTTCGGAGACCTGTACAGCGCCGGCCGGCTGGAAGTAGACGGCGACCTGCCGGATCTTATGGAGGCCATGTACCGGGCGGTTCATGCGGCCCGGCAGAAGTGGCCGAAATGGCTGGATGCACTTTGGCGCAACCACAACCCCCGGCCTACCGGGATTTCCGAAGCCAGGGAAAACATCCACCACCACTACGACCTGGGCAACGAGTTCTACCAGCTGTGGCTGGATAGTGCGGAAATGCAGTACACCTGCGCCTATTACGAGCAGGCAGACAAGACCCTGGAACAGGCCCAACTGGCCAAGCTGGAACATGTGTGCCGCAAACTGCGCCTGAAACCGGGCATGACCGTAGTGGAAGCCGGTTGCGGCTGGGGCGGCCTGGCCCGTTATATGGCTCGCAACTACGGGGTAACCGTGCATGCCTACAACATTTCCCGGGCGCAGCTGGCCTATGCCCGGGCCGAAGCAGAGCGGCAGGGCCTGGATAACCTGGTCACCTATGTGGAAGACGACTACCGCAACATTGAAGGCCAGTACGATGCGTTCGTCTCCATCGGCATGCTGGAGCATGTGGGCAAGGACAACTACCCCGCCCTGTCGGAACTGATCAAACGCTCCCTCAAACCCGATGGCATCGCCCTGCTGCACAGTATCGGGCGCAACCGGCCGATGCTGATGAACGCCTGGATCGAGAAACGGATTTTCCCCGGCGCCTACCCGCCCAGCATTGGCGAGTTCATGGAGCTCTGCGAACACAGCGATTTCTCGGTGCTGGATGTGGAGAACCTGCGCCTGCACTACGCCCAGACCCTGAGCCACTGGATGGACAATTTCACCGCCAACCAGGACAAGGTAACGGAGATGTACGACGAGCGCTTCACCCGGGCATGGCGGCTGTACCTGGCCGGCTCCATTGCAGCCTTCCGGGCCGGCTCATTGCAGCTGTTCCAGGTGGTGTTCACCCACGGCGATAACAATCAACTGCCCCAGAGCCGGCAGGACCTTTATACCTTTCCTGCCACACCGGAGGGCGTTTGATGGATTACTACGACGCGATCATTGTCGGTGCCGGCCCTGCCGGTTCCACCCTGGCGAGGGCCATTGAGGGCGCGGGCAAGCAGGTGCTGATTATCGACAAGGCCGAATTCCCCCGGGATAAAACCTGCGCAGGCTGGGTAACCCCCGCGGTACTGGCAAGCCTGGATATTGATGCCAACGAGTATGGCAATGGCCGCACCCTGCAACCCATTCGCCGCTTCCGCATCGGCATGATGGGCCAGGACGCGGTGGAGAACGACCACGGTGAAGTGGTCAGTTACGGCATCCGCCGCTGCGAGTTTGATGACTACCTGCTTGGCCGGGTGTCCTGCACCAAACAGCTGGGTACGCCGGTAAAATCCATTACCCGTGACAACGGCAACTGGGTAATCAACGAACAATGGCAGGCGCCGTTACTGGTGGGCGCCGGCGGTCACTTCTGCCCGGTGGCCCGGCAGCTGGGCAACGGCCCCGGCAAGCATGAAACCGTGGTTGCGGCCAAGGAAGTAGAGTTCGAGATGACTCCGGAACAGGCCCACTCTTGCGAAGCCCGGGGCGATACCCCCGAACTCTGGTTCTGCCGCGATCTCAAGGGCTATGCCTGGGTGTTCCGAAAAGGCAGCTACCTGAACATTGGCCTGGGCCGGGAAGACAACCACCGGCTGACGGATCACCTGGAAGCCTTTGTAGAAGATATGAAACAGGCCGGCCGCATTCCCGCCGACCTGCCCGGCCGGTTCAAGGGTCACGCCTATCTGCTGTATGCCCATGCCAACCGGCCGCTGGTGGATGACGGCGTACTACTGATCGGAGATGCAGCGGGCCTGGCTTACACCCAGAGCGGTGAGGGTATCCGCCCTGCCATTGAATCTGCCTTGATGGCGGCGGACGTGATTCTTCACGCCCCCGACTTTTCTGCCGCCGCGCTACAGCGCTACGGTGAGCGCATTGCAGAACGCTTTGGCAACCGTGCCAGTGAACCGGCAGCTGGCTGGGAGCTACCGGAATGGCTGAAGCAGCCCCTCGCCAGCACATTGATGCGCTCGCACTGGTTTACCCGAAAGGTAGTGACGGAGAAATGGTTCCTGCATCAGGATGTGCCTACCCTGAAAGCCGTCGGCTGAAACGCAAAAAGCCGGGCCCTTGCGGGGCCCGGCGAAGTGACGCTACATGAAATGGGTATTACATGGAGAAGTTGTGCTCGAAACCGATACCGAAAGTGGTGTCGTCTTTAGCACCCTTGTCCGCTTCAACATTGGCGTAGTAACCGAACACTTTGCTGCTCTTGCCAACCTTGTAGTCTGCGCCGACAGCCATCAGGGTCAGGTCGTCATCAGACGTATCCAGATCAGTCATACCGTACTGGGCTTTCAGCTTCCAGCTTGACGGCTGCACTGACGATGTAGGTGGTGTCTTCATAGTCCATGCCACCGATGGAATCGCTGTTCTCGGACTGCTGGAACAGGGCGCCGAGTTCAAAGTTCTGGATGTTGGCTTTGGCGGCGATGTGGAAGGCATCAACCAGAGTTGAACTGCCCAGGTCGTTCAGGGTAGTGCTCACTTCTGAGTCATAACCAACAGACGCGTAGATAGAGCCGTTGTCGAATACCAGAGAGGAAGAGATGCTGTCGGCAACGCCGTCACGATCAGTACCAGCCGCCTCACCCGGGATCAGTGCCAGGTTCACACTGAAGGCATCAGCCAGCTTCGGAGTGGTGTACTGAACGATGTTGTTGGCGCGAACGTCGCCTTTAACGATCTTGTTGATATCGCCTTCCAGGTCGCCGAACTGATCAATCTTGCCCTGGGAAACCTTGAACGGGGTGTCGAATTTACCAGCTTTCAGAGTACCCAGCTGCTTGTGCTGGAAACCACCGAAGATGTTGCGCTGGCTGAAAGTCTGGCCGCTGTTGTCGCCGTCATCTACAGCGATCTGGAACTCAGCCTGCTAAATCGCTTTCAGGTTCTCAACGTCAAGGTCCAGGTCACCCTTCACACCGATGCGTGAAGCGTTGCTCTGTAGGCGCCATGCGTCGTCGGTGCCATTATCAAAGTTTTCGTAAGAAACGTTCACTTTACCGTAAACAGTCGGGCCCTTGTCAGCCATCGCCACAGACGGCGCGACAACCATGGAACCGATAGCCAGTGCCAGCAATTGCTTTTTCATTACGTTCTTCTCCATCAGTGATCATTCTTGATCGGTGTTGAATTTCGTGATGTCACTATGGCGATGGTTTATGAACGATTTGTTAACTATATATGTCAGTTGTGTGAAACCTGACTGTCAGCAAAGGGTTGCGATGCACAACGACAAACCCCGTCCAGAGGACGGGGTTGTTTTACAGACTGCGTTAACCGATTACTCGGCGTATTGCAGAACCACTCGATACACCGCGGTGGTGCCACTCACTTCATTACCGGTAAGCAAGAGCACGTCGCCGTTTGGTGACAGGTCCGCGGGTATCACCGTAATGTCTTCGATTCCCAGATCACCGGCGATAGCCAGGTTGGTTTCCGGGTCCATCACCCACTCTTCCCGCGTATTGAGATAGTCCACGATCGACGGCGACTGCGGATTGGTGATGTCAAACACCATGACACCACCCATACGCTCAAGACCAAGGAAAGCAAACGTACGATCACCAAAGGTGGCCGCTGTTACCGCTTCCGGCTCTGGCCCCTTGTTATCCGAGCGGTTCAGGAACGAATCGCCAGCACTGTGGTTCGAGTTGAAGAACTCCGCGCAGGGGATATCTCGCTGCGACCCGGCAAGGCAGGCATCACTGGCCAGATACTGCTCAACCATGTCGCCGGAATCCCACACCAGATCACCATCAGCGGACCAGATCGCCATGGAACGGCCACCGAATGCGTATACCTCGTCATACATCAGCCGGTCACCTGCAGGGTCCTCAACACCGGCGGTATTGAACATCACAGGGTCACCGTTTTCATCGGTGCGGTAGCCCATGGTCCAGGTCACCGTGAGTCGGCCCAACTGCTCATCTTCACGACAGCCGCCCGGCTCACCGGCACTGGCGCCGCAGTAGTCGAACACCTCGGGATTCAGCAGTGCGCCTTTCGCCAGGTCGAACAGTTGTGGCGGCATGTCATCGCCCAGACGGCGTTCAAAACCGTTCTTGTGGAACAAATGCTTGAATCGTATTTCCTCGACAAAGCCCTGATTGGCATCACCACCAAAGTCAGGGTCTTCCGAATCTTCAGGCCCCCAATAGGCTGGGTTATCCTCACCCCAGGCCCGGGCATCGCCCTCGTTGGCGGTCAGGATGAAAGTCTCACCGTTATTGGTGAAGCTGGCGATGGCATCCGGATGGTACATGCCGAGGATGCCCGGCCATGCCCTGATATCGACTTCACCATTGCGGTCACTGGCATCCAGACCCTGGCCTTCAATACCATGATCCTTGTAGCCCAGCGGCAGGATCTCCGTGATGGTGGCCGAGGCGATGTCCACTTTCGCCAGTGCGTTGCTCTCCTGCAACGCCACCCATGCAGTGGTGCTGTCGGCGTTCACTGTGATGTACTCCGGCTCCATATCCTGGGCGACACTGGCACCCGGCCCGAATACCCGAACACCATCCGCCACCAGCTGTGCTCTCTGGCTATTGAAGGCGGTAAAATCCGCCGTCCTGACCTGCAGGTTGTCAGGGTCAGTCACATTAATGACGGAAACAGAGCCTTCCGGATCAATCTGATAGTCGTCACTCGGCTCACCCTCATTGGCAACTAACAGGTATTGGCCATCCGGGGTAAAGGTCAGCATGTCGGGCTGCGCACCAACCTGCACTGACCCACGGAGCGACAGCGTGGCGGCGTCGTAAACCGCAGCGAAGCCGGGCGCTGTTTTGGGTGATGCCTCGATGGCGACTGCAACCAGTCCGTCCTGAACTGCAACGCTGTTAACAACCGCATTATCAGCAATGTCACCAACCGTCAGGGTATCAACCAGCGTTGGCGCTGATGGGTCACTCATATCCAGCACATTCAGTGATCCTTCAAGAGCGTTTACCACAAACGCTCTGCGGCTGGCGGCGTCATACCCGGTGATTTCTGCAGCGCTTTCACCAAACACACCGGAGCTATATCGCCCTACGAATTCGAGAGTCAGGCCGGTGACTGCAGGGGGTGCCTCTACTGGCGGAGTGTTGTCGTTATCGGATGACAGGCAGCCGCTCAACAAGACAGCCGAGACACTGATAGCCAGCAGTGATGGTTTGAAAATGGTTTTTGGGTTTTGCACGGAACGCTCCTTTGCTTTGTTAGAAAACTAACTCGGTAGCAAAGAAACCTATTTCACCGCTGTTACAGGATCGGGAAGGAAATAAGACAGGACCATGACATATTAATGAAAGGCACGTGGCGGCCTGATACCACCATGTGCCCATTCGGCCGTGTTATGACAACTTACTGGCCAAGGTAACTCCGGTACATCCACACCGTTTTTTCCTGCTGGGAGATGTAGTCACTCATCAGGGCAACGGTGCCTTCGTCTTGAGCCTCACCGGCCAGATTCAGCAGATCACGCTGCTTGGCGATCAGTTTCCCGAAGCTCTCTACGATGTTGCCCACGGCTTCTTTGCCATCAGACACATCCTTACGCTCGGGCACATCGGACTTCTCGATGTAGGTGCTGTAAGCGTGCGCCGGACGGTGGCCCAAGGTCAGAACACGCTCGGCGATCTCATCAATCTTCAGCAACAGGTCATCATACAGTTCTTCAAACTTGGCGTGCAGCTCAAAGAAATTGTCGCCCTTGATGTTCCAGTGATAGCCACGAACGTTCATGTAAAAAATCTGGTAGTTGGACAGCAACTCATTAAGCGAGTCTGCCAGTTTCTGGGTCTTTTCCGTGTCCAGACCAATAAAGTTCTTACCCATATTGAACCTCCTGATTCGCGTTTTGGGTTTATCTGCCAACCACTCTACTCAGTCGTCGGCTATAACTGAAGTTTAGTTCTTCAATACTTGCGATAGCATAAGATTATATCAAAAACCAGAAACCCATAGGCCGATGCTATCGACGATAATCACAAGATCTATTTGGAAATAATTCTCGTTTGATCTTCAATACACCCATAGACCCTACGAAAACGGAGTTGATCATGAGCGCACTGAAACTGTTCGTTCACAACCACAGTGCCAACGGTGACCAGTCACTGTTAAAAACCATCACCTTTGCAATCACGCACTTCGTGGTGGCGTTCTCCGTAGCCTATCTGCTGACCGGCGACATTCTGATCGGCAGCCTGATCGCCATGGTTGAGCCGACCATCAACACCGTTGCCTACTTCTTCCATGAGAAGATATGGGCACGGTATCAGCGAAATGCAACCGCCAGGCCCTTGATCGTACGGCACAACACGCCCTGAAACGGCTGATTCAGATCAATTACGGATATAACAGAAGCGGGCCGGCTCAGACGCCAGGCCCGCAATCCATACAACCCTCAGCAGGTTCCGGCCCCAGCCTGAGGTTTCTGTTGAGGTTTTTCAGGGCGGTCCTCAACCCTTCTTCAATCACCGGGTGGTAGAAAGGCATTTCGAGCATTTCACTGACGGTCATTCGCTTCTGGGCGCACCACGCCAGCAGGTGGGCAATATGCTCGGCCGCAGGGCCGAACATTTCCGCGCCCATGAACAATCCGCTGCCATGTTCGCCATACACCCGCAGCAGGCCCCGGTTCTTGCCGATTACCTTGCTGCGCCCCTGGTTCTCGAAACTTACTTCTCCGACGGCAAAGCAGCCCCGGCACTTTTCATCCACCTGGTGAATGGTCAGGCCCACCGAGGCAATCTGCGGATCGCTGAACACCACGGCCAGCGGGGTTTTGCGCAATCCGGTCTGTACCTCCGGATATGCCGCTGCGTTGTCTCCGGCGATGCGGCCTTCATCTGCGGCCTCATGCAGCAACGGCCGGTGGTTATTCACATCCCCGACGATAAAAATATGGCTGTCGCCGCAGCGCAGGGTGTAAGGGTCAAACTCCGGCATGCCCCGGTCGTCCAGCTCGATGCCGGCGTTCTGGATGTCCAGGTTATCGATATTCGGCCGGCGCCCGGTGGCCGCCAGAAGATAGTCGAAGGTTTCCTGGTGCTCTTTGCCGTCTTCCAGCCAGGTAATCTGCACACCACCGTCTGTACGCTCTACCCGGCGGGTTTCGGTTTTCGGACTGAAGGCAAACTCTTCGCTGAAGGTTTTCAGTGCGTAGTCACGGATTTTCTCATCCCGCAGCCCGCCGATGCCGCCGCTGACGCCGAACAGGTGCACCTTCACCCCCAGCCGGCTTAATGCCTGCCCCAGCTCCAGGCCGATGACCCCGGGGCCGAAGACCGCGACAGAGCCTGGAAGGTCCTGCCAGTCGAAGATGTCGTCGTTCACAATCAGCCGGTCCCGGGCTTCCTTGAAGATACCCGGTATGTTGGGGCGGGAGCCGGTGGCGATGATGATGCGATCGGCACGGACTTCGGTATGGTCGCCGACTTCCAGCCGGTGGGCATCCAGAAAGCGGGCATGGCCCATCAGGCGATGCTCTTCCGGCAGTTTTTCCATGGAGCGAACCACCGGCGCCACAAACTTGTCCCGCTCGGCACGTACCCGCTGCATTACCAGCCGGCCATCAATGCGGACATCGCCAGCCAGCACACCGAAGTCGCCGGCGGATTTCAGGTCGTGGGCCCGCTCGGCGGCGGCAATCAGCAGTTTGCTGGGCATGCAGCCCACCCGGGCACAGGTTGTGCCGTACTGTTCGCCCTCGATCAACACCACACGGTCGGTTTTCTTTGCCACCCGCTGATAAGCCACCATGCCGGCCGTGCCGGCGCCGATGATCGCTACATCCACGTCACGCTTGTTCATCTGGCCTCCTATGAAAACCGGAAATTCCCGTCTTTTCTGCAGGTTAAGTTATAAGTATAGAAAGCTTACGGAATCCTGACAGGTGAAACCGGAAAAAAATCCTTCTATGCTTGCCGGCAATCACCTTCATCGGTTTACAACCATAAAGCTCAACAGGTCACTACGTTAACAGGAGCAAACAGGTGCAGAATTACTGGCTGGAATTTCTTACGGTGGCTCTGGTGCACCTGTTGGCGGTAGCGAGCCCCGGGCCGGACTTTGCGGTGATGCTGCGCCAGGCCCTCACTCAGTCACGGCGCAACGCCTTGCTGACCGCCATCGGTATTGGCCTGGGGATTCTGCTGCACGTGGGCTATTCGCTGCTGGGTATCGGACTGATCATCCAGCAATCGGTGATGCTGTTCACCGTGTTGAAAGTGGTTGGCGCGGTTTATCTGCTGTACATCGCCTGGCACTGTCTGCGGGCCAGGCCGGGCGGAGTGCATGTGGATGCGGCTGAAAAGACCCAACAGACAGGAATGGCAGCCTTCCGGCTCGGGTTTCTGACCAACGCCCTGAACCCCAAGGCAACGCTGTTCTTTGTGTCCCTGTTCTCGGTGGTGATCAACCCGGGCACACCCATTCTGCTGCAGGCAGGCTATGGCCTGTACATGGCACTGGCCACGGGCCTGTGGTTTGCCATGGTGGCGGTGTTCTTTACCCACCCCCGTGTCCGCCGCGGTTTCAACCGGTTCGGACACTGGCTCGACCGGGCCATGGGGGGCATTCTGGTACTGCTGGCCGGGCAACTGTTGTTGTCTACAGTGAGCGGATCAGAGCCTCCGTCTGTTCCCAGCCCAGGCACGGATCGGTAATCGAGCAGCCGTAGACCAGCTCTTTACCGTCATCCTGGCGACCGAATTCCAGGAAGCTTTCCAGCATCAGGCCCTTGATGTGCCGGTTGCCATTGCGCTTCTGGGCCATCACATCCCGGGCAATGTCCACTTGCCGCTCGGCCTGTTTGCAGGCGTTGTCGTGGCTGCAGTCCACCATCACGGCCGTTGATACGCCGGCTTTTTCCAGCTCTGCCACTGCCTTGGCGATGCTCAGCTCATCGTAGTTGGTCACGCCCCGGCCGCCGCGCAGCACCAGGTGGGTGTCCGGATTGCCAACGGTGGAAATCATCACCGGCGCGCCACTGTGGGAAATGCCCATGTGGTGGTGAGGGTGCGAGGCAGACTTCATGGCATGGCTGGCTACGGTAATACCGCCGTCGGTGCCATTTTTGAACCCGGTGGGCATAGGCAGGCCGCTGACCATTTCCCGGTGGATCTGGGATTCGGTGGTGCGGGCGCCGATGGCAGTCCAGCTCACCAGGTCCCCCAGATAATCCATCATGAACGGGCTCAGGGCTTCGGTGGCCAACGGCAGGCCAAGCTCGGATAACGCCAGCAACAACTTGCGGGAACGCTCCAGGCCCTGCTTCAGGTCGCCCTGGCCGGTACGCTCCGGATCGTACAACAGACCTTTCCAGCCCACGGTGGTGCGGGGTTTTTCCAGGTAGGCGCGCATGACAATCAGGAACCGGTCACTGACGTCGTCTGACAGCGCTTTCAGGCGGGTGGCGTAATCCAGGGCGGCCTGTTCGTCGTGAATGGAACACGGGCCCATAACGATCAAAGTGCGGTCGTCCTGACCGTGCAGCACGGCGCGGATCTGATCACGGTAACCGGCAATGGCCCGCACCCGTTGCTCATCGGCCGGAAACTGCTGGCGCAACTCGGCGGCGGAGGGCAGTCTGGCTTCCTGGCGGTGCTGGCAGGCGCTTGAGGTTTGCGCATCCAGTGTTTCAGATTTCAGCGGCATGTTCATGTCTGTGTTCCCGTTTCCCTGTGTCAGAATCAAAAAAGCCCCGGCTGGGCTACCAGTCGGGGCTTTTTGAGTCCGGTGGCAGCCTGGGTTGCTTGCCGGGCTGCCTTCCTCGTTGTATTCGGTCGATGAAGATCTTACGGGCGGCCCGGGCTCTGGCTAAAATAAAAGCCATAACCAAACCACCAAAAATACACAGCTGAACCTGCGGCCTTCAGTTTTTCACCGAAAGCTTTCAGAACGTTCAATTGACAGGCTGCGTGTAGAGTCTTCATGCTTTTCACTATATACCCGCGGTTTTCAGATTGGCAACCCGCAATCCGGATTATTTTCCGGCAGTTGTCGTTAACGTGGCTTCGGAGGCCCAGATGCACAATCCTTTCGCCCGGTTTTCCACACTGGCCCTGCTGGCCGTTCTGATACTTGGCCTGGCGGCTCCGGCGGCGGCCCGGGCAGAACAGGAAACCCGCATTTACCAGCTGCAGAACCGCACCGCCGAAGACATGGCGCAGCAGGTACGCACCCTGTACCAGCAAGCTCCGGTGTCGGTAACGGCCCGTGGAACACAACTGGTTGTAAGGGGAGAGCCTGTGTTGCTGGATGAAATCGGCACCCTGGTCGGCTCGCTGGATGTACCTCCGGTACAGATGCGCATTACCGTGCGCTACCAGCAGAGTTCAGACAGCTCGGGTTCCGGTGCTGGTGTCAGCGTAAACCGCAACCGGGTATCCGCCGGGGTCGAGCAAAGCAGCCGTTCCAGCAACTCAAGCTCCCAGCGCCACCTGGTGGTTCAGGACGGGCAATCGGCCCACATTACCTCCGGCAGCGTGCGCACCCTGCCCTTCGCCGTTCAGGGTGGCCGCAACCCGGCGGTGATCCTGGAACAGGTGGAAACCCGCAGCGGGTTTGTGGTCAGCCCCCAGTCAATTTCCGACCAGGCAGTGGAGCTGAACATTGTATCGTTCGAGGAAGACCCGGCAGCACTGCCCGGCTATGAAACCGAGGCGCTGGTGACCATCCGCCGGGTGGAGCCGGGGCAATGGGTGTCTCTGGGCGGGGTCAGCACATCAGAAAGCCGCCAGCAGGGCGGCCTGGTCTATCAGCGCAACAGCAGCCTGGCGGAACAGCTGGCCATTGATGTGAAAGTGGAGATCCTGCCCTGATCAGGCGCCGCGTTTGCCGATCAGCAGGTCCCGGGCTTCGTTGAGCTTGGCGGCCAGGTAATCGTTACCACCGCGATCCGGATGCACCTTCTGCATCAGCTTGCGGTGGGCAGCCACCACCTCTTCACGGGTGCAACCCGGCGTCACCCCCAGAATATCGCAGGCTTCCCGCTCGGTCATGGCGCCGGCAACCGGTGCCCGCTGGTCACCCGTACCGGCCTGTCCGGCCGATTCCGGCCCGGATGAATCACCCATGGCCTTACGGAACATCGGCGCGTACCGCATCAGCGCCGGCAGTTTTCTCAGCAGCGGAATCAGTGCCGCAATACCGGCAGTGATCACGTGCACCCGGCCAGTCAGCACCATAAACAGCAACAGGGCACCGCCGGCCACCAGCACCACTTTCCAGATGGCCGCTTTCTGGCCTTCCGGCGACAGCGCGCCCCATTTTTTCAGGATGACAAACACGGCGGCCGCCAGGGCCAGGCCGAGAATCAACTGCATGCTTAACTCTCCCCGATTCGGGCTTCAACCTTCGCCTTGAAGGTTTTCAGGGGTTCAAGGTATTTATCGCGGTGCGTCCTTGCCCGACTCACGGGCACAATTGCTGCCACTGCAAAACGGCCAAGGTATGTGTCCATCGCCACTGAGAATGCCGCAATATCCGGCATGTATTCTTCGAAATCTTCTGCCACGCCGGTCTGGCGGATTTTTTCAAGGTCTGCAAGCAACTGGCGCTTTACTGCCACACCTTCGCTACCCGACGGCAAAGTATCCCGCAGAATCTTTTCAACCTTGCTGTCTTCCATGCTGGCCAACAGGGCCTTGCCTACCGCAGTGGTATGGAAAGGCACGTGAATCACCCCCATAGCCGGCACCACCCGCAGCTCCCGCTCCGCCACAATGCGCTCGATCACAAGCACCTGGTTGGCTTCCACGCCACAGAACACCAGGGTTTCACCAATCTGGTGGCTGAGTTCTTCCAGCAGGGGACGAGCCACGGAAATCACGTCAATCCGGGTGTGGTAAAGCAGGCGCCCGAGCTCCGGCCCCAGCCGGTAACCGCCTTCAGCCCGCACCATTTCGACAAAACCTTCAGTTTCCAGCGCACCGATAATGCGCTGAATGGTAGAGCGGGGCAAGGCCACGGCCCGGGCGATTTCCGCCAGGCTCAGGCCGTCGGGATACTCTCCGAGTTCGCGCATAATCGCCGCTGCCCGGGCAATCACCTGAATGCCACCCTGGCGACGATCTTCGTGCCCTGTGTCTTCTGTTTGCTGCATGGATTCCTGACTCGTGGGTTTGCGATCACCCGGTATTACGAGCGCGCAGACAGGCTATGTCAAGCAAGGCTCCCGACCCCGGCGCAGTAGAATCCGAAGTTACCCTTGTATCACAATACGGTTACAATCCCGCAATACAATACAATACAATGAACCCATTACCTCCGAACCAACCACAGACGGGGACAACGTTGTGATTTCAAACAAACACCTGCCCGACAGCCGCCTGCTGGCGCTGCTGCTGACCAGTATTTTTGTACTCTCCGGATGCAGCGATCCGGCACCGCAACAACAAAACCAGCGCCCGGCGCCTCAGGTGGGGGTGTATGAAGTGGAAGAACAACCACTGGCCCTGTCTTCCGCCCTGCCTGGCCGCACCCGCGCCTGGCGGACTGCCGAGGTTCGCCCACAGGTGAATGGCATTATTGAAGAGCGACTGTTCGTTGAAGGCAGCGTAGTGGATGAGGGGTCAGTGCTGTACCAGATCGATGACGCTCCCTACCGGGCCGCCCTGGCCCGGGCCAATGCCAGCCTGACCAATGCCCGCAACCTGGCCAAGCGCTACGAAAACCTGGTGGGCACCCGTTCCATCAGCCAGCAGCAGTATGACGACGCCCTGGCTGCCCTGCGCAGCGCCGAGGCGGAATACGAAGCCGCCAGCATCAACATGAACTACACCCGGGTGAAAGCCCCGATCACCGGCAAGATCAGCCGTTCGCGAGTCAGCGAAGGCGCCCTGGTGACCAGCGGCCAGCAGCAGGAAATGGCCACCATCACCCAACTGGACCCGATCTACGTGGACATCGTGCAACCGGTCACCCGCCTCCTGGACCTGCAGAGCGCTATCGAAGCCGGGCTGATTGAAGCCGATGAGAACGACGTGGTTGAAGTCTCGCTGGTGCTGGAGAACGGCCAGGACTATCCGCACACCGGTTTGCTGAAGTTCTCCGAAGTGGTGGTCGATGAGGGCACCGGCTCGGTCACCCTGCGGGCTGAGTTCCCGAATCCGGATGGCAAGCTGCTGCCGGGTATGTTTGTGCGCGCGCTGGTGGAAGAAGGCACCCGCCCGAACGCCATCCTGGTGCCCCAGCAAGCGGTGTCACGCGATACCCGCGGCGTACCAACCGTCTGGGTGCTGGCCGAGGACAACACGGTAAGCGTCCGCCAGATTGAAACCGAGCGCACCGTGGGCAACGCCTGGCTGGTGCAAAAGGGGCTGCAGGCCGGTGAACAGGTGGTGACCGAGGGCGTTCAGCGCCTGGCGCCGGGCATTCCCGTGCAGCCGGCACCGGCAGCCAATGTCGACCTGAAAACCGAATTCGCAACCCAGGCCGAATAAGGAGCTCCGGACATGCCCCGATTTTTTATCGAACGCCCCATATTTGCCTGGGTCGTCGCCCTGATGCTGATGCTCGGCGGCGGACTGGCAGTAAAGAACCTCGCCGTTAACCAGTTTCCGGATGTCGCCCCGCCGGCGATTGCCTTGTCGGTGAATTACCCCGGCGCTTCCGCCCAGACCGTGCAGGACACGGTGGTCCAGGTGATCGAGCAACAGCTCAACGGCCTGGACGGCTTGCGCTACATCTCCTCCGAGAGCAACTCGGATGGCAGCATGACCATCATTGCCACCTTCGAACAGGGCACCGACCCAGACATCGCCCAGGTGCAGGTGCAAAACAAACTGCAGCTGGCCAACCCGCTGCTGCCCGAAGAAGTGCAGCGTCAAGGCATCCGGGTATCCAAGTACAAGGTGAACTTCTTCACCGTCTTTGCGCTGACCAGCCCTGATGGCAAATACACCCAGGGCGACCTGGCCGATTACATCGTATCCAACATCCAGGACCCGGTTGCGCGAACCCAGGGCGTCGGTGACTTTCTGCTGTTCGGCTCCCAGTACGCCATGCGCCTGTGGCTCGACCCGGAAAAACTCAACAGCTACCAGCTGACCCCGCAGGACGTGATCAATTCGGTGCGCGCCCAGAACGTGCAGGTCTCTGCCGGCCAGCTCGGTGGCCTGCCCACCGCAGAAGGCGTGCAGCTGCAGGCCACCGTTATCGGCAAGCAGCGCATGAAGACCGCCGAAGAATTCGAAAACATCCTGCTGAAAGTGAACCCGGACGGCTCCCAGGTGCGCCTGGCCGAGGTCGCCGAGGTGAATCTGGGCAACGAGAACTACGCCATCACCGGTAAATACAACGGCGCGCCGGCAGCCGGTATGGCCCTGCGCCTGGCCACCGGCGCCAACCAGCTGGAAACCGCTGGCCGGGTAAAAGAAACCCTGGCAGAACTGGAACGCTTTCTGCCTGAAGGCGTAGAGATCGTCTTCCCCTACGACACCACACCGGTCGTGTCGGCGTCTATCGAGACCGTCGCCATGACGCTGATCGAAGCCGTGGTGCTGGTGTTCCTGGTGATGTTCCTCTTCCTGCAAAGCTGGCGCGCCACCATCATTCCCACACTGGCGGTGCCGGTGGTTCTGCTGGCTACCTTTGGCGTACTGTACGCCTTTGGCTTCACCGTCAACGTGATGACCATGTTTGCCATGGTCCTGGCCATCGGTTTGCTGGTGGACGACGCCATCGTAGTAGTGGAAAACGTCGAGCGACTGATGGAAGAAGAGGGGCTGTCGCCCAAGGAAGCCGCCAAGAAATCCATGGACCAGATCTCCGGCGCACTGCTGGGCATCGGCCTGGTGATTTCGGCGGTGTTCCTGCCCATGGCCTTTTTTGGCGGCGCCACCGGGGTGATCTACCGGCAGTTCTCGGTCACCATCATCTCGGCAATGTCGTTCTCTGTGCTGGTGGCATTTATTTTCACCCCGGCCCTGTGCGCCACCTTGCTGAAACCCGGCGACCAGCACGTCAGGAAAGGCTTTTTCGGCTGGTTTAACCGCACCTTTGACCGCAGCGCAGACCGCTACAAATCAGGCGTCAGTTACCTGATCAAACGTAAGGGCCGCTTCATGGGCGTGTACCTGTTGCTGGTCGTGGCTGTGGGCTTCCTGTTCAAGGGCCTGCCCACCGCGTTCCTGCCGGACGAAGATCAGGGCGTGATGATTGTGATGGTGCAGCTGCCCACCAATGCCACGGGCGAGCGCACCGAAGCCGTACTGGCAGAAGCTGGAAATTATTTGCTGGAAGAAGAGTCCGAGGTGGTCAAGAGCGTGATGTCTGTGCGGGGCTTCAACTTCGCCGGCCGTGGCCAGAACTCCGGTATTCTGTTCGTGGACCTGAAGCCCTTTGCTGACCGGGAAAGCTTTGCCCAGAGCGTGTTCGCCCTCGCGGGTCGCTCCGGGGCAAGGTTCGCCCAGATCAAAGACGCCATCGTGTTCCCGATTGTGCCACCGGCCATTCTGGAGCTCGGCAACGCCACCGGCTTTGACCTCTACCTGAAAGACAACGGAGCTATCGGCCACCACGCCCTGATGGCCGCCACCAATGAGTTTATCAGCAGAGCCAATGCCGCGCCGGAGCTGAACATGGTGCGCCACAACGGCCTGCCGGACGAGCCCCAATACCAGGTGATCATCGATGACGAAAAAGCCCGGCTGTTGCAGGTGTCCATTGCCGACATCAATGCCACCATGTCTGCCGCCTGGGGTTCAAGCTATGTGAACGACTTCCTGCACAACGGCCGGGTGAAGAAAGTCTATGTGCAGGGCAAACCGGATTCACGACTGGCACCGGAAGACTTCGACAAATGGTTTGTGCGCAACGCCCAGGGTGAGATGGTGCCCTTTGCCGCCTTTGCCACTGGCGAGTGGGTGTTCGGTTCGCCGCGCCTGCAGCGGTATCAGGGCGTACCCGCTACGCAAATCCAGGGTGCTCCGGCTAACGGTTACAGTACCGGTGATGCCATGGCCGCACTGGAACGCATTGCCGCCGACCTGCCCCAGGGCCTGGGCCTGGAATACACCGGCCTGTCGTTCGAGGAAAAACAGGCCGGCAACCAGGCGATGATGCTGTATCTGCTGTCGATCCTGGTGGTGTTCCTGTGCCTGGCAGCCCTGTATGAAAGCTGGTCGATTCCGTTTGCGGTGATCATGCTGGTGCCACTGGGTGTGCTTGGCGCGGTCCTGGCCACCATGGCCAGAGGGCTGTCCAACGATGTGTTCTTCCAGGTGGGTATGCTGACCACCATGGGACTGGCCGCCAAGAACGCCATTCTGATCGTGGAATTTGCCCGACAGCTTTATGAGCAGGAAGGCAAGCCGCTGCTGCAGGCCACCGCCGAGGCCGCCCGCCTGCGCCTGCGTCCTATCATCATGACCTCGCTGGCGTTCATCTTCGGGGTACTGCCCATGGCCATCGCCAGTGGTGCCTCCAGCGCCAGCCAGCATGCCATCGGCACCGCGGTGGTCGGTGGCACACTGGCCGCGACCATCCTGGCGATCTTCTTTGTACCGCTGTTCTACGTGTTTGTGGTGGGCCTGACCGGAAAGCGGAAATCCGCTGACGATTAACCGCCCAGCCGCTCAGAGTGATGCCGGGCCAGGAGGGCCCGGTCATCCAGCGATGAACACACCACCCATAGCCGCCCAACCTGCATGGCTGGCACCGAAACCATAGGCGGCATAGGCCGCAATACCCGCACACATCAACCACGGTAATCTAACCCACACCACCTGGCGTAATTGCAATAGTGACAATGTCCTGTCGCTTTTGTAGCATGCTAATCCAAAACGCCTATTGACTTTAACGAACCCCCCGGCAGGCGTCCGAAACTACAGGAATCCACTCCAGGAACAGACCTATGCGCACCGCATCCCGTTTTGTCATCGTCATCATTTTCCTTGGTGTCGTCCTTGGCGGCATCTTTGGCTACAAATTCATGCAGTTTGGCCAGATGAAGGAAATGCTGTCACAGCCTCAGCCGCCGGCGATCATTTCCGTGACCAAGGCAACCACCGAAAACTGGCAGCCGGCCATCAAGGCGGTGGGCAGCGTAGAAGCCATTAACGGTATTGAGGTGGCCAACGAGGTGCCGGGAGTGATTGAAAGCATCAGCTTTGAATCCGGCGATACGGTTAAACAGGGAGACGTCCTGGTTCGCCTGGATGCCGCTATCGACGAAGCCGCCCTGCGCACCCGCCGGGCCGAGGCTCAACTGGCGCAGCAGGAGTTCAAACGGATTTCCGACCTGCTGCCGCGGCGCGCCGTGTCCCAGTCCCAGTACGACGAAGCCAAGGCCAACTACGATGCCGCCCGGGCACGGGTGAACGAGGCAGAGGCCCAGCTGAACAAGAAGGTGATCAAGGCCCCGTTTGACGGCAAGCTGGGTATCCGGATGGTGGACCAGGGCCAGTACATTGGCACCGGCACCCCGATCGTCGAGATCAACATGCTGCACCCAATCTACGTGGACTACACACTGTCCGAGAAATACCTGCCGGATGTCGACCAGGGCTATCCGGTGTCTGTCACTGTAGCCGCAGTGCCTGACCGCACCTTTGAGGGTGACGTCAGCGCCATTAACACCTCGGTGAACCCGGAAACCCGCACCGTGCGCATACGCGCCATCCTGAACAACGAAGATAACCTGCTGCGCCCGGGTATGTTTGCCACTGTCCAGACCGGCCAGCCCCGGGATAACAAAGTGGTCACCCTGCCCCGCGAGGCTATTTCCTATAACACTTACGGCAACTTCGTGTTCGTAGTGGAAGAAAACGATGAAGGCCAGCTGGTGGTCAGCCGCCGCAGTGTCACCACTGGCGAAGTCCGTGAGGGACGGGCCTCCGTAACGTCCGGTCTCGAATCCGGTGAAACCGTGGTTGCCAAAGGCCTGCTCAGGCTGCGGGCCGGCCAGCGGGTTGAGATTCAGGACGAATCCGGCCAGGAGGCGTCTGAGTAATGAAATTCACCGATATATTTGTCCACCGGCCAGTCCTGGCCACGGTGGTCAGCCTGCTGATCCTGCTGCTCGGTGCCCGGGCCGCCATGGAAATGGAAATCCGCCAGTACCCGAAGCTGGAAAGCACCACGGTGACGGTCACCACCGCCTACCCCGGTGCCAGTTCGGACCTGATCAAGGGCTTTATCACCACGCCGCTGCAACAGGCCATTGCCGAAGCCAGCGGCATTGATTACCTGACCTCCACCAGCTCCCAGAGCGTGTCCACCATCCAGGCCAAGATGGTGCTGAACTACGACGCCAACGATGCCCTGGCGGAAATCCAGGCCAAGGTGGCCAGCCAGCGCAACGTGCTGCCGGCAGAAGCCGAAGACCCGGTGATCACCTCCACCACCGGTGACGACACCGCACTGATGTACATCGCCTTCTACAGCACCGAGCTGGATGTACCACAGATTACCGATTACCTGACCCGTGTTGTTCAGCCCAAGCTGCAGGCACTGTCTGGCGTGGGTAAGGCCCAGCTGCTGGGCCGTACCTTCGCCTTGCGGGTATGGCTGGACCCTGAGCGACTGGCTGCGGTCGATATGACGCCGGTAGAGGTGGCCGCCAAGCTGCGCGCCAACAACTACCAGGCCGCTGTGGGCCAGACCCGGGGCAAGTACACCGAAGTGAGCCTGACCAGCGACACCGACATCGCAGACCCGGAAGCCTTCCGCAACCTGGTAGTGAAGCAATCCGGCGGCACGCTGATCCGCCTTCAGGACATTGCCAGGGTGGAACTGGGCTCCCAGAACTACGACCAGCTGGCCCTGTACAAAGGCCAGCCGGCCACCTACGTGGCCATCGAAATGGCGCCCGGAGCCAACCCGCTGACGGTAGCCGGACTGGTGAAAGACGAACTGCCCGACATCGAAAGCCAGCTGCCCAGCGGCCTGAATGTACGCCTGGCCTACGATGCCTCGGACTTTATCGACGACTCCATCAACGAAGTTATCCGTACCCTGATCGAAGCCATGATCATCGTACTGGTGGTGGTGTTCCTGTGCCTGGGCTCAGTACGTGCCTCCGTGGTGCCGTCGGTTGCCGTGCCGCTGTCGCTGATTGGCGGCGCCTTCATCATGCTGATGTTCGGCTTTTCCCTGAACCTGCTGACCCTGCTGTCTATGGTGCTGGCCATCGGCCTGGTGGTGGATGACGCCATCATCATGGTGGAGAACGTGCACCGGCATATCGAGCAGGGCGAGTCCAGGTTCGAGGCCGCCATTAACGGTGCCCGGGAGATGGCCACCCCCATCATCGCCATGACCACCACCCTGGTGGCGGTGTACGCCCCCATCGGCTTTATGGGTGGCCTGGTGGGCTCACTGTTTACCGAGTTTGCCTTCACCCTGGCCGGCACCGTGGTCATCTCCGGCATCGTGGCCTTGACCCTATCGCCCATGTTGTCCGGCAAGGTGCTCAAGCCACACGGCAACCCGGGCAAGTTCGAGCAACTGGTCGAGAAAACCTTCAACGGCCTGGCCAATGCCTATAAAGCAGCACTGACCTCTCTGATGCAGACCAAGTCGGTGGTGGTGTTCTTCGCCGTGGTGGTGCTGGGCTCCATTTACTTCATGGTGATGATGAGCCAGAACGAACTGGCCCCCACCGAAGACCAGGGCATCCTGTTCTATCAGGGCCTGGGGCCGGAAACGTCCACCCTGGACTACCTCTATGAGCACGGCCAGGAAGTGCAGGACCGCATGGCCACCGTGCCCGGCTACAACGAAGACTTCATGATCCTGGGTGTCACCAGCCCGAATGCCGTGTTTGGCGGCTTCAAGATGTCGCCCTGGAGCGAGCGGGAAATCAGCCAGTTCGAGGCCCAGCCGCTGCTGGATGCCGAGCTGAAGAATGTCACCGGCCTGCAAACCGCGGTGTTCCCGCTGCCGGCCCTGCCGGGTTCCGGCGGTGGCCTGCCGTTCCAGTTCGTGATCACCACCGGCGGCAGCTACGAGCAGCTGGACCAGGTGGCCGATGAACTGCTGGGCAAGGCCATGCAGAGCGGCAACTTCATGTTCCTTAAGAAATCCATCAACTTCGACAAGCCGAGCACCCGCATTAACGTGGACCGTGACCGGGTGGCAGACCTGGGCCTGTCGATGCAGGATGTTGGCCAGTCGCTGGCCAGCATGCTCAGTGGTGGTTACATCAACCGCTTCAACATGGAAGGCCGCTCCTACCAGGTGATTCCACAGGTGGACGACCAGTTCCGCGCCAGCCGTGAAGCACTGGATGACTACTACATCCGCGCCGGCAACGGCGAGCTGGTACCGCTCTCCAGTGTGGTCAGCTTTACCGAGGAAGTGGAACCATCCAACCGCACCCAGTTCAACCAGCTGAACTCGCTCACGCTCGAAGGGGTGGTCATGCCCGGCGTGGCAGCCGGTACCGCCATGGAGTTCATGGAGCAGACTGCTGGAGAAGTGTTCCCGCAGGGCTTCAGCTTCGACTACACCGGCGAATCACGGCAGCTGGCGACCCAGGGCAGCGCCCTGGTGGTGACCTTCTTCCTGTCCTTGCTGGTGATCTACCTGGTACTGGCGGCGCAGTTCGAAAGCTGGCGCGACCCGATCATCATCCTGGTGTCGGTGCCCATGTCCGTTGCCGGCGCCATGGCGTTCATCGTACTGGGCTTCGCCAGTATGAACATCTACACCCAGGTGGGCCTGATCACCCTGATTGGTGTGGTGTCGAAGAACGGCATCTTGATTGTGGAATTCGCCAACCAGCTACAGAAAGAGCAAGGCCTGAACAAGGTAGAGGCGGTGATTGAGGCTGCAGCTATTCGCCTGCGGCCGATCATCATGACCTCACTGGCACTGATCTTCGCCATGGTGCCGCTACTGATAGCCGTGGGCCCTGGCGCCGAAAGCCGGTTTGCCATCGGCCTGACCATCAGTGCCGGCCTGGGCATTGGCACCCTGTTCACCGTGTTCGTATTGCCGGCGTTCTACATCCTGCTGGCCCGTGACCACCACGGCTCCGCCGCTGATGAGTACGAAGATCAGGAAAGTGCCGGCGCCAGCAGCTCCTGAGCCTGCAAACGCCGGCGCCACTGAACCGTTTCGCTGGGCAGCTCTCCGAAGTGTTCCCGGTAGAGCGCCGCGAAACGGCCAAAGTGGCTGAAACCTTCATCGCCGGCATAGCGGGAAATGTGAGGCACTGCGCACTGGCAGTCCACCAGCCGCCGGCGCACGCGAATCAGCCGGCAGCGCTGGTAATAGCGATAGGGTGTCATGCCGGTCTGCCGTTTCATCAGGTAGTAGAGGTTGCGCTCGCTCACCCCGGCGTGGCTGGATAACTCCTGCAGGTCAAACTGCCAGTCCGGCTCTGTCCGTATCTTGATGATGGCCTTGAGTAGCCGCCGGTCGGGCTCCGGAATGGCTGTCGTTGCCGAGGCAGCAGCGGTGTTTCCGCGAAGTATCCCGTTGATCTCCTGCAACAGGGTTTCCGCCGCCCGGCATCCGTGATCGTGGTCTTGCAGAAATCCGACCTGGAACAGGAACCCGTGGATACAACGGGTGATCGCATCACCAATGGCCGGGCCTGTATGCGGCGCATCGGGCTGGTCTGCCAGCCGGAGCAGGAGCACACGGCTGTCTGCCGCCACCCTCAGGCTGAAGGTTTGAGCAGGCGGAATTACCTGAAACGGAAAGACCGTGGTCGCTGCCTTACCGGCAGACACAACCTCACACCGCCCCTGAACCCGGAACACCAGCAAGGGCGAATCCAGGCAGCAGTGTTTCAGGATGAGATTCTGGCTGACTGATAAAGCGGCAACCATGCCTGCTCCGACTTCCAGCGCCGACAACGAGCCGGCTTCGGCTTTCGGCCGGGACCAATCACAAACCAGCCCGGTGCAGCCCAGCAAATCCTGCAGGGCCAGCGTCCACTCCCCGCAGGCGGCGCGGTTCAGGCGAAGGTAAGATTCCAGCTCGGAATTGACGATAAAGTTCTGCATACTACTCAGACAGGTAAAAGGTGAGACTGCTGTTGTAAGCAACATTCCCACAAATCCCTAGCCAGATCTTGCAAAACCCCTGCATTCTTTGTGGTTAATAGGGATTTATTGATGCTTATCAAACTCTCACACAGGCAACATAACAGGACACACCCTTGACCCTCGGAACCCTCTTCTGGCTTTTCGTTGCCGGCTTTCTGGTCTGGTACTGGTGGCAGGCCAAGGCCATCAAAGACTCGGTACTGCAAGCCGCTCACCGTTATTGCAAAAGCATGGACGTGCTTCTGCTCGACGATGCCGTGTACCTGCGGGGCCTGTGGTTCAAACGGGACCCACAAGGCAGCCTGAGGGTATGGCGCCGTTTTCTGTTCGACTTTGCCACCACCGGCGAAGAACGCTATACCGGCCGGGTAATCATGCTCGGCCGCAAAATTGTGCATATGGAACTGGATCCACACCGGTTTTGACCGAAAGACTGTTTACAATTCGTTACCTTAAAATCCCGAATCCAGGCCCTGCCCGACCGGCC
The DNA here is from genome assembly GCF_056859535.1 of Marinobacter sp. L-46. NCBI lineage: Bacteria > Pseudomonadati > Pseudomonadota > Gammaproteobacteria > Pseudomonadales > Marinobacteraceae > Marinobacter > Marinobacter sp. L-46. The sequence continues at coordinate 36,932 of NZ_JBSXOP010000085.1, read as the reverse complement.
TGAAACATAACTGTCATATTTATGTAGCATCCTTGCGCCAGCACAACTTCTTGTCCTGAATAGGTTTTCTGGTGATGTCTTATTCCGTTTCTGCAGCTTTCAAAGCCGGCGCACTGGCGCTGTTGACTGCCCTGCCCCTGTCTTCCACCCTGGCCCATAACCTGGAAATTCACGGCTCTAACACCGTGGGTGCCACCCTGGCCCCCATGCTGGTGACCGGCCACCTGGAACACATCGGTAGCGGCTCGGTTAAGACCGACTCCACCGGCGTGGAAAACGAAAAGATTCTGAGCATTGCCAGCGAAGGCGGCACCGTGAGCGTGCTGGTGGCTGCCCACGGTTCCAGCACCGGTTTTCGTACCCTGGCCAGCGGCCAGGCCGGCATCTGGGCGTCTTCGCGGCCGGTGAAACCGGGGGAAGCGCAGCAGGTCAGTGCACAGGCCGACCTGACCGCACTGGAAAGCGAGCACGTGATTGCCATCGATGGCCTGGCCATCCTGGTGCACCCGTCCAACCCGGTCAGCAAGATGAGCATTCAAACGCTGGGGCAGATCTTTGCCGGCGAAATCCGCAACTGGTCAGAACTTGGCGGCCCGGACCGCGCCATCAGCCTGTACGCCCGGGACGACCGTTCCGGCACCTGGGATACCTTTAAATCCCTGGTCCTCGGCAAAACCTACACGCTGGACAGCAGCGCCCTGCGCTATGAATCCAACGACCAGCTTTCCGACGATGTGTCCCGGGACCCGGGCGGCATCGGCTTCTCGGGCCTGGCCTCGGTGCGCAACAGCAAGCTGCTGGCCATTTCCGACGGCAATGCCCCGGCCCTGAAACCGAACCAGCTCACCGTGGCCAGCGAAGACTACCCGCTGTCACGCCGGCTGTTCATGTACACCATGGGCAACCAGACCCCGGAATTCGCCCGCGGACTGATTGAATTCGCCCTCGGCAATGAAGGGCAGGCGCTGGTGGCCGAATCCGGCTTTATTTCCCAGAATCCGATTGCGGTAAAGCCGGAGCTTGATAGCTCGGTGCCGGACACCTTCAAACGCCTGACCGCCGAGTATCAGCGCCTGACTGTGAACTTCCGGTTCTCGGAAGGCCGCACCAAGCTGGATAACAAAGCCCAGCGTGACCTGCTCCGGGTGATCGATTACCTGGAACAGCGAGGCCGCTCGGCGGACGATCTGTTGCTGATCGGCTTTGCCGACGCCCAGAGCCACGAACTGCGGGCCCAGATGATTTCCGAGCTGCGGGCGCTGTCGGTTCGCAAGGCCCTGCACCAGGCAGGACTGCCCCGGGTGGCCTACACTGGTTACGGACAATACATGCCTGTAGGTGGCAGCGGTAACCAGAGAAACGGCCGGGTGGAAGTCTGGATCAGGGCCCGATAATTTTCCTATACTGCCATTGTCACCACCAACCAACAGACCGGGACAATGGACATCAAAAACGACCACCGCTTCGCCATCAACCTGAACGTTCGGGGCATCCAGCCCTCCTCTACCCTGCGCATCAACGAGCTGAGCAACCAGCTGCGATCGGAAGGTAAGGACATTATCAAGCTGGGACTGGGCCAGTCTCCGTTCCCGGTGCCGGAACGTGTGGTTAACGCCCTCAAAGAACACGCCCATGAGAAAGACTACCTGCCGGTAAAAGGTCTGAAAGGCCTGCGCCAGGCCATTGCCGGTTACATCAACCGGGCCGAGCGTATGCGGTGCACCTGGGAAGACGTACTGATCGGCCCGGGCTCCAAGGAACTGCTGTTCATCCTGCAGCTGGCCTACTACGGCGACCTGCTGATTCCGCGACCGAGCTGGGTGTCCTATGCACCCCAGGCCCGCATCATCGGTCGTTCGGTGCACTGGCTGCCAACCCACGCGGAGAACAACTGGCAGCTGACGGCGGAAGAGCTGGACATCATCTGCCGGGACGATCCATCTCGTCCGCGCATCCTGATTCTCAACTACCCGTCCAACCCCACCGGCTGCACCTACACCGACGACCAGTTGCTGGCCATCGCCAACGTGGCCCGCAAGTACAACCTGATCCTGTTGTCGGATGAAATCTATGGTGAAGTGCACTTCGAGGGCCGGCACAAGTCCATTGCGCGCTACTACCCGGAAGGCACCATCATCAGCACCGGCATGAGCAAGTGGCTCGGCGCCGGTGGCTGGCGCCTGGGCACCTTCATCTTCCCGCCGGAACTGCGCCCGTTGCAGGACGCCATGGCGATCATTGCCAGCGAGACCTTCACCTCCACCAGTGCGCCCATCCAGCATGCGGCAATCACGGCATTCGAAGGCGGTGAAGACATCGACGAGTACCTGAAGCAGTCACGCCGGGTGCTGAAAGTGGTGGGCGAATACATGTATTCCCGCCTGAGCGCCATGGGCGCCGTGGTTCGTAAGCCGGAGGGAGCTTTCTACCTGTTCCCGGACTTCTCCGCCTTCAGTGAAAAGCTGGCCCGCAAGGACATCAAAACCTCCCAGGCCTTCTGCACCGCCCTGCTGGAAGACACCGGCGTTGGCCATCCTGCCCTCCAGTGATTTCGGCTTTGTGCCAGACCACATGGGCGCGCGCCTGGCGTTCGTCGATTTCGACGGCACTCAGGCACTGGAACTGGCCGGCGGTGACTATGCCGACCAGGAACTGGGCGACGACTTCGTCAAGGAAGCCGGCCCGCGCCTGGTACTGGCCATGGACAAGATGGAGAAGTGGCTGAACAACCTGTAACGCTTCACCGTGATAGACTGGCACCCTCACGTTATTCTGACCGGGGGTGCCATGTCTGACTCTGTTTCTCTGCGCGAAATCACCGATTTTGCCGAAGCCCTGGCCGTTGAAGCCGGCGAACTGATCCGCCACGAGCGTGACCAGAACACCCTTCGCACCGACTACAAACACCAGACCGAACTGGTCACCCATGCCGATGTGATGGCCGATGAATTCATCACCAACGCCATCCGCGAGCGCTTCCCCGATCATCGCATCCTGTCTGAAGAAACCATGCCGGACCTGTCGCAGGCCGAGTCCCTGGACACCCCGCTGTGGGTCATCGACCCCATCGACGGCACGGTAAACTACGCTTACGGCCACCCCCAGGTGGCGGTGTCCATTGCCTATGCGGAGCGCGGGCAGGTACAGGCAGGTGTGGTACACGCGCCCTTCCCCGGCGAAACCTTCCGGGCCACCAAGGGCGAAGGCGCCACCCTGAACGGCCAGCCCATCCGCCACAGTGGCGCCACGGAACCGCGGCAATCCCTGTTCGCCACCGGTTTCCCCTACACCAAGGACAACCTGGAACCGCTGGTTCGCCGGCTGGATGCGATGATCCACCAATGCCGCGACCTGCGCCGCATCGGTTCAGCGGCACTGGATATCTGCTGGGTGGCCTGTGGCCGCCTGGATATCTACTACGAAAACGTCAGCCCCTGGGACTTCGCCGCCGCCCGCCTGATCGCCTGGGAAGCCGGCGCCACCGTGGGCCACTTCGGCGATGTACCCGATGACTACCCGGCCGACCTCTGGGGGCGCGACATCCTCATCTCCGCCCCGGCAATATGGGAGCCGATTCGCGCCATACTCCGTTCTGCGTCTGGTTACGACTGAGCTTCGGGGCTTGGGAGTTGGGGGCGCCTAGCCTTCGAGTTTGGGGGCATAGTCTTGGTAGCCTTCAGGTTGGGCGGTAGGGCGCTGGCTGGACACCCTTTCCCGAAACCGCTACAAGCACATCCATGTGCGCTTCTCTCCGGCCATCCATGGCCTCCGAAATTTCGGGAAAGGGTATCCAGCCAGCGCCTTTCTGACTTCACAGGAATCGCGCCGGAAACACCATCTTCGCTTTATGAGAACGCGAGCTTCTGACGTGGCGCAGTCTTCGCGCAGCTGGGCTCGGTATCCTGCCGGAGTTAGACCGTTGTGGGTGGGGGTTGCCCTTCGCAGAATTTCGTAGGCCATGGATGGCCGAAGACAAGCGCCACATGGATGTGCCGAAGGAGCGCTTCTGCGAAGGGCAACCCCCACCCACAACACCCCCGACCTTGCAGGCTACCAAGACTATGCCCCCGAAACCTACAAGCTAGGCGTACCAGAACTCAGCCCCAGACGGCCTCGGCAACCAGGCTCCAGGCCTCGTCGAAGTCGGTGGAGGGCAAGCGGGAGAATGAGGAGCGGACGAAGCGCTGGATGCGGCCTTCGAGGAACACCATTACGAAATCGGCACCCCGGGCTGCGCTGGTGCGCGGCCGCAGGCCCTGGCGGATTTCGCCTTCTTTCAGGGCCTGGCGGAACTGGGTTTCCAGGCGCTCGAAAAACTGGGACGCGCGCTTGCGCAGCGACTCGTCTTCGCCCATCAGGGCATCGCCGGTCAGCACGCAGCACAGGCCCGGGTTGCGCTCGGCGAACACCAGTACCAGGTGCACCAACTGCTGCAAACGCACACGAACGTCTTCCTGCTCCTGCAACACCACCTGGCAACGGGAAAAAACGGCGTCCTCGGCAAATTCAATGAGGGCTTCGAACATTTTGCGTTTGCTGGGGAAGTGCCGGTACAGGGCGGCTTCGGTCACGCCCACGGTTTTGGCCAGGCCAGCAGTTGTGATCCGGGCCCCGGGGTCTTTTTGCAGCAATTCAACAAGGGCCTGCAGGATTGTGTCCCGCCGGCTGGGTTTTTGAGTGGTCATATCAGGACTACAGCGCTCTGTTTTTTTGCCACGGACACTCACGGAATCTCACGGACATTACAGATCTGTTTTTGGTCCGTGAGCGTCAGTGAGTGTCCGTGGCTAATATTTTCTGTTTATTAAAAGAAAGTCCCGTCGATCGGCGACGACGCACTGGCGTACAGCTTCTTCGGCATACGTCCAGCAAGGTAGGCCTCGCGGCCGGCTTCGATGGCCAGGCGCATGGCGTTGGCCATTTTGATCGGGTCTTTGGCCTGGGCGATGGCGGTGTTCATCAGTACGCCGTCGCAGCCCAGCTCCATGGCGATGGTGGCGTCTGAGGCGGTGCCTACGCCCGCATCCACCAGTACCGGCACCTTCGCATTCTCGACAATCAACCGGATGTTGTAGCGGTTCTGGATACCCAGGCCGGAGCCGATGGGGGCGCCCAGGGGCATGATGGCAACACAGCCCATTTCTTCCAGGCGCATGGCCAGCAGCGGGTCGTCGGAGCAGTACACCATTACCTTGAAGCCGTCTTTGATCAGCTCTTCGGCGGCTGCGAGGGTTTCCGGCATGTTGGGGTACAGGGTCTTGTGTTCGCCCAGCACTTCCAGCTTCACCAGGTCGTGGCCATCGAGCAGTTCCCGGGCCAGTTTGCAGGTGCGTACCGCGTCTTTGGCGGTGTAGCAGCCGGCCGTGTTCGGCAGGATGGTATAGGCATCCGGGGAAACCACGTCCAGCAGGTTGGGCTCGTCCGGATTCTGGCCGATGTTGGTTCGGCGTACTGCTACAGTCACAATCTCGGCACCGCTGGCTTCAATGGCGTGGCCGGTTTCCATCAGGTCGTGGTATTTGCCGGTGCCTACTAGCAAGCGGGACTGGTACACCTTGCCGGCAATTTCCAGGGGTTTGTCTTCGGGGAGCTGAATCTCTGGTGTGTCTGTCATAACCTGCCTGATTTCTGTCGAAATGAGAGTCGGGAGTGGTCGTTCGCAGCAAGGAGGATTAACCGCCTCCGATGGCGTGTACCACTTCCACACGATCACCTTCGCTGAGGGAAAAGTCCGGGTGCTGGCTGCGGGGTACGATGTCTTCGTTCACTTCCACCGCCACGCGTTTCCCGGCCAGTGCGAGTTGCTCAATCAAGGCGGCAATGGTGGCTCCGCTCGGGAGTTCCATGGCTTCGCCATTAACCTTTACCTGCATGGTTGTGATCACCTTTGTTATTTCTTCAGGGCTGCGATGGCCAACAGTGCCCAGCCCACCATGAAACACAGCCCGCCTACCGGAGTAACCGGCCCAAGCCAGTGGGTTCCTGTCAGCACCAGCAGGTACAGGCTGCCGCTGAACAGCAGGATGCCCACCAGCCAGAAGCCGCAAGCCACAGCCAGGAGTTTCCGGGGCACGCCGAGTACCGGCATCAGACTGGCCACGACGAGGATCAGGGCGTGGTACATCTGATAGCTGACCGCGGTCTGGAACACTTCAAGGCCCCGTTCGCTCACCAGGTTACGCAAGCCGTGGGCGCCGAAAGCGCCGGCCATCACCGCCAGCAAGCCGGCAACAGCGCCGGCTACCAGCGCCCAGCGTACAATCCGGGTGTTGCTGTCAGCTGCAGTCACAGTGAATTTTCTCTCCGGTATCCAGGTTCATCATGGTCAAGGCACCGCCCCATACGCAGCCGGTGTCCAGGCCGATAAACCGTTCGCTGCCGGTTTTACCTTCCAGGGCCGCCCAGTGGCCGAACACCACGGTTACATCGTCTTTACGCGGGTAGGTAAACCAGGGTGCGAAACCTTCCGGGGCGTTGGCAGCCGCTTCCTTGGTGGCCAGTTCCAGGCTGCCATCCTGTGCAATAAAGCGCATACGGGTGAAGTAATTGGTGATCACCCGCCAGCGATCCATGCCGGTGAGGGTATCACACCAGCGTTCGGGCTGATTGCCATACATTTGGCTGAAGTATTCGCCGGCATTGTCGCCGCGGATCACCGCTTCCACTTCCCGGGCACAGGCCACGGCCTGTTCCACACTCCAGATGTGGGGCAGGCCGGCGTGGGCCATCAGCAGGTTACGACCGGCATCGTGCACACACAGATGCTGCTGGCGCAGCCAGTGGATCAGCTGCTCATGGTCCGGGGCTTCGAGAATGTCGTGCAGGGTGTCTTTTTTCTTCGGGCTGTGGCCACCGAGCGCTACCGCCAGCAGGTGCAGGTCATGGTTGCCCAATACCACGACCGCGGAACTGCCCAGGCTTTCGATGTAGCGCAGGGTTTCCAGCGAGGACGGCCCCCGGTTGATCAGGTCACCGGCCACCCAGAGCCGGTCCCGGGACGGTGAAAAATCCACCTTGGCCAGCACATCCCGCAGGCGATCATAGCAACCCTGAATATCGCCGATGGCGTAGTCAGTCATTACTTACCTCGTTGTTCCCGGCCGGCGCGGCTCCGCTGTCCACCAGCAAATCCGCAATCTTTACATAGTCCGCCAGGCTCAGGTTTTCCGGGCGTAATCCGTCGTTGATGCCGAGGGATTGCAACTGCTCCACCGTTACCATCGCCCCCAACGCCTTGCGCAGGGTTTTGCGACGGGCATTGAAGGCAGTACGCACCACGGCCTGCAGGGTTTTCAGGTCTTTCGCCGGGTGCGGCAGTTCTTTGTGGGGCACCAGGCGGACAATGGCGGAGTCCACCTTCGGGGCCGGGCGGAAGGCGCCGGGCCCGACTTCAAACAGCGGCTGCACCTTGCAGAAATACTGGGCCATGATGCCCAGGCGGCCGTAGTTGTTGTCGCCGGGTACCGCCGCCAGCCGCTGGACCACCTCTTTCTGCAGCATGAAGTGCATGTCCTGCACCACGCCACTCTGCTCCAGCAGGTGGAAAATCAGCGGGGTGGAAATGTTGTACGGCAGGTTGCCGACAATGCGCAGGGGGCGGTCGGTCATCAGCTCACGAAAATCGAAGCTCAGGGCGTCGGCCTCGTGAATCTGAAATTCCGGGTAGTTGAAAAACTTGGTGCGCAGCACCGGGATCAGGTCCCGGTCCAGCTCCACTACCTGCAGGCGCGGATTGATCGCCAGGATCTCTTCGGTGATGGCGCCCAGGCCCGGGCCGATCTCGACAATGGCATCGTCCGGCTTCGGGTTGATGGAACGGACAATGCGTTCGATCACGCCAGGATCGTGCAGGAAGTTCTGGCCGAAGCGCTTGCGGGCCTGGTGGCCGTGTTTGTTGCTCATGATGATTCTCCGGCCTGTGCGGCCTTGCGGCAGCGGGCCATGTGCTCGCCCACCCGAATGGCGGTATGCAGGCTGCCGGCGTCGGCCTTGCCGGTACCGGCCAGGTCGAGCGCCGTTCCGTGGTCGACCGAGGTGCGGACAATAGGCAACCCGAGGGTGATGTTTACGGCACGGCCAAAGCCCTGGAATTTCAGCACCGGCAGGCCCTGGTCATGGTACATGGCCAAGACGGCATCGGCATTGTCCAGCCAGTGCGGAGTAAACAGGGTATCCGCCGGCAGCGGCCCGGTCAGCCGTATGCCTTCGGCCCGCAATTGTTCCAGGGTTGGCTCGATCACTTCGATTTCTTCCCGGCCCAGGTGGCCGCCTTCCCCTGCGTGGGGGTTCAGGCCCGCCACCAGGATGCACGGCTGCTCAATGCCGAAGAAGGTTTGCAGGTCGGCATTGAGAATACGGGTTACCTGGGTCAGGCGCTGCGGCGTGATGGCCGCCGATACGTCTTTCAGGGGTAAGTGGGTGGTTACCAACGCTACCCGGAGTTCTTCCGTGGCCAGCATCATCACCACCCGTTCAACGCCACACAGCTCCTGCAGGAATTCGGTGTGGCCGCTGAAGGCAATGCCGGCTTCGTTGATCACGCCCTTGTGCACCGGCGCGGTAACCATGCCGTCAAAGTCGCCGTTCAGGCAGCCGCTAGCCGCAACGGTCAGGGTATCCAGCACATACTGGCTGTTGGCGGCATCCAGCTGCCCGGCTAGCGTTGACTGGCAACCATCCACATGCCGAACCGACAGGTGTCCGGCCCGGGTTTCCGGCACCATGCCCGGTTGCCAGTCATGAAGCTGGAGCTCCAGGCCAAGCGCGCTGGCCCGGGCCTGTAACAACTCGCGACTGGCAATTACCACCAGCCCGGCGTCCCGGACTTCGGTGGCCAGCTGCAGGCACAGTTCCGGGCCGATGCCGGCCGGCTCGCCGGCGGTCAGCGCCAGGATGACCGGTGTGCTCATGACGGGTCGGCTTCCTCGCTTTGCGGGTTCATATCGGCGAACTCGCCCTTGAACTCCACGAAAGCTTCATCACGGACTTCCCACAGCCAGTTCTGCAGTTCCTGCTCGAACTTGCGCTGATAGATGGCCTGGCGGGCCTGGGATTCGCGGGCCTCGGCGGTGACATCCTGCTTGCGACGCTCCTGAACCTGCAGAATATGCCAGCCAAACTGGGAGCGCACGGGGCCGTATATTTCACCCACGTCGGCATCCAGCATGGCCTGCTCAAACTCGGGGACCATCTGGCCCGGGCTCACCCAGTCCAGGTTGCCGCCATCAGAGCCGGATACCGGGTCGTCTGACAGCTCACGGGCCAGTTCGGCAAAGTCGGCACCCTCCTGCAACTGGCGGTAGATATCGCGGATCCGCTGCTCGGCCTGGGCCTCGGTCACCGCTGCCGACGGGCGAATCAGGATGTGGCGAACCTTGTGCTGTTCGATAATCTGCTGCTGCTCGCCACCACGTTTGTCCATTACCATCACCAGGTGGAAGCCGCTGTTGTTCTCCAGCACGGCAGACGGCACACCCGGCTCCAGGTCCGGCACCACCGGCGCCACCAGCGACGGCAGCTGGCTTTCAGAGCGCCAGCCCATATCACCACCCTCAAGGGCGTTGCTGGCGTCGGATTCGGCAACAGCCACTTCCCGGAAATCCCGGCCATCCAGGATCTGCTGGCGCAGGTTATCCGCCAGGTTACGGGCCTGGCGCACAGACGCCTCGTTACCCGGCTCGTCTACCTGGATAAAGATATAGGCCAGGCGGTATTCAGCACCATCGCTGCCGGCACCGGCCTGGGCTTGCAGGTAGTTTTCCACTTCGTTATCGGTAATGCGCACCCGGTTGCCCACCTGGCGCTGCTGCACCCGACTGGTAAGCATCTCGTTGCGGATCTGCTCCCGCGCCTGCTGGTAGGTCACACCTTCTTCCGCCAGCTGGCTTTCGAACTGGGCCATGGTCATGCCATTGCTGCGGGCGATATTGGCCAGGGTTTCGTTCAGCTCGTTATCGCTGATGCGAATGCCCATTTTGTCCGCCATCTGCAGCTGGACGGATTCAGCAATCAGCTGTTCCAGTACCCGCTGCTCCAGCATCTGGCGTGGTGGCAGGCCGGTACCCTGGGCACTCAGCCGGCCCACAATGGTGTTCACCCGGGCTTCCAGCTGGGTCTGCAGGATGACATCGTCGTCGACAATGGCGACCACCCTGTCCAGCAGCTTGCGTTCAGCCTGTACCGCCAACGACATGGTCATCATGGCCATGGTCAGCAGCAGGGTCAGTCCGTGGCGTACAGTCGCCTTCATAGTCACCTCTTGGTTTGTGCATTCCGGGTCGTCAGCCAGGCAAGGCCCGGCTAACGGTATTGGTTCGTTTTAGCGGCGCTGAGTTCCGAAACGGCGGCGCTCGCGCTCGTCATAGCCGTAGATGGCATCGGCAATGCTGTCAGATGCTCCGCCACTGCCGCCCAGGCCTTTCAGCTCGATCCGGAACAGCAGTCGGGCATCCAGTTCTTCATCGTTGGTCAGGTAATTCTGGTGCACTACCTGCACACTCCAGCAGCAGTTGTTGTATTCCAGGCCGGCCAGGGTACCCGCGGTACGGTCCAGTTTCGAATCCCACACCCAGCGGCCGATAGCACTGACCCGGTTGGTGACCGGCAACACGGCACCTACATCGGTCTGTTCAATGTCATCGGGCCGGCTGTAGGTATGGCCCAGCGTTGCCAGGTACCGATAATCCTCGGAATGGAAAATCAGCTGGCTGCGGCCTTCCTCGGTTCTCTGGGTGTCATAGTCCCACAGGCCGGAGCTGCGGATTTCCAGGTTATCAACCGGGTTCAGCACCAGCTCACCGGCCAGCGGCGAGTTACTTCGGTCGGAGGCACCCTGTCCGAACAGGCTCACTTCCCGGTCATCAAAATAGCGCACCTGGCCAATACTGACCCGGGCCCGCTCGGCGCCGGTCAGCAGGTCGTTGAAGCGACTGGTCAGGGCCACGGTCAGCTGGTTGGCATCCCCCACCCGGTCACCGCCGATGAAGCGATCACGCTGGAACAACTCGTCGAATCGGAAGCTTTTCAGGCCGGCGTCAAAATCCGGGATGTCGTTCTGGTCGGCCTTGGCATCGGCCCAGGCGTAATAAAGCCGGGGCTCCAGGGTCTGGTTATAGGGAATATCGAACAGGCTGGAGCGGCGGTCAAAGTACAGGCCGTTGTCCCACTCGAACACCGGCACCGTGCGATCAAAACTGCTGTTGCCGAGTGTGTAGTCTTCCAGGTCGTAGCGGGTGTAATCCAGGCTCACCGACGGCCGGCTGAAACCCCAGAGCGCGCGCATGGGCAGCGCCAGTTCAGGAATCGCACGCACCCGCTGGCCATTGGCCCGGTTCAGACCGGTCAGGTTTTCGTTATCCCGATAGAACCAGGAGTACTGGCTTTCGATGCCCGCCTCGAAGGCCCCCACCTCGGTGGTTCCGGCATACAGCACTTCCGGCAACAGATTATAGGGTTTGTTGACGTCGGCAATACGTTCGGCAATGGTCTGGTAGCCATTCAGGTAGGCATCAAAATACTGGTTCTGGTCGGAATAACGTACACCGCCGCGACGCTGCAGGTGAGTCGCCTGGTCAAGTTCCAGGGAGCGGTTCAGGTCGCTCAGGTAGTCTTCGTCAGACACCACCGAGAAATCACCGTAACCACTCCAGCCACCACCGAAGGCTGCCCGGGTCGACAGATCCAGGGCCCAGCGCTGGCCGTCTGCGCCCGGATTCTCGTCTTTGTAGTAGGAATCGTCATCGATGTAACCCAGCTGCAGCACTGACTCCCCGAACCGGCTCAGATACCGGCCTTCCAGTTCGGTAAACAGGCCCCGGCCTTGAATGTACTGAGGCGTGAGCGTGGCGTCGTAGTGGGGCGCCAGGTTCAGGTAATAGGGCAAGGCCAGGAAGGCGCCGCCACCGGCATTGGACGAGCCGAACTGCGGGTACAGAAAACCGGTCTTGCGGCGGTCATCAATGGGGAAACTGATGTAGGGCCAGTAGAACACCGGGGCATCCAGCACCTCAAGGCGCACATGCCTGGCGGTGCCAAAGCCTTCAGCCTGGTCCAGCTCGATATCCGAGGCAACGATGGCCCAATCGTTCTGGCCCGGGCCGCAGGTGGTCAGCAGGCCATCGGTAATCAGCACCTGGTTTTCACCAATGCGCGACAGGGACGATGCCTCGCCGCGCATCTCGGATTCGTGCAGCAGGAAGGTGGCGGTGTTGATATCCAGCTGACCGCTTTCGGTGGAGTAGCGGGCGTCTTTACCGGTCAGCAGGAAGCCTTCGCCCCGGCTCACCAGAGGCCCCTGCAGGTTCAGGCTTCCGGAGCGGGTGTCGTATCGTGCCTCCGAGCCGGAGGCCTGGAAGCTGCCCTGGCGCAGCCTTACATCCCCCTGCAGGTACAGCTCCGCATCCAGCTCGTAGCGGGCACTGAGCGCACTGGCCTCCAACGGTGCCTCGGTCTCTCCGGCCGGCAGTACCGGCATGGCTCCGCCGGCTGTGCCGGAAGGCAGGTAGCCGCCATCGCAGAAGACCGGCAAACCAGCCTGTACTTCAGCCGGTAACTGGCTGCGGGGCCGCCAGTCGATCTCGGCCGCACTCGGTGCCTGCTTGCCGGCATCCTGGGCCAGGCCAGCTGCCGGTGCCAGGGCCATCGCCAGCAAAAGCCCGCCGCAACGGGGCTTGAACCATAACAGGTGACGGTAACGGCTGGGCACGACGGCAATATTCCTGTTCCGGATAAATGGCGACTGACACTAAAAACAGCTGCCTAGTTTACACGCGCCCCCCGGGGTTGTTAACGGAAACCCCGCTGCAAATCCGTTTTACCCTCTTTATACTCCTCTGCTAACGTTCCCGGACACCAAAGACAACTCAGGACGCACCCGACAACCATGGATACCCGCCTGCAACTGCTGACCGACTGGGTCAGGCAAATTCCCGGTTTCAACAGCGCCAGCCCGGAACCGGTTTCCGGTGACGCCAGTTTCCGCCGTTACTTCCGGGTTTGGCGGGAAACGCCGGGCCAGCCCCGAACAGCGTTTATTGTCATGGATGCCCCGCCGGCACACGAAGACTGCCGGCCCTTCGTCGCCATTGCCGAACACTGGCACCGCCACGGCGTGCATGTACCGGCCATCGAGGCCCAGGACCTGCAACAGGGGCTGTTGCTGCTGGAAGATTTCGGTGATCGGCTGATGCTGGCAGAACTGGACGGCGACAGCGCCGACACCCTGTACCGCCAGGCGCTGGACGAGCTGGTGCGAATCGGGCAAATGCCACCGCCCGCGAATTATCCGTTGCCGGCCTATGATGACGCCCTGCTGGACCGGGAGATGGCCCTGTTTCCGGACTGGCTGCTGGAACAGCACCTGGAGCTGACGCTGGACAACCAGGACCGTGCTTTGCTGGAAACCGCCTTCGGCCTGCTGAAAGAAAGCGCCCTGGCCCAGCCGGAAGTGACCGTGCACCGCGACTACCACTCCCGCAACCTGCTGATCCGCGCGGGCCAGATCGCCCCCGGGGTGATCGACTTCCAGGATGCCGTGACCGGCCCGGTAACCTACGATGCGGCCTCCTTGCTGAAAGACTGCTACGTGCGTTGGCCGGAAGCCGATATCGCTAACTGGCTGGAACATTATCGCCAGGTTAGCCTGGACGCCGGGCTGCACCGGGCCGATGCCGACACCTTCCGGCAGTGGTTTGAGCTGATGGGCATGCAACGGCACCTGAAAGCCGCCGGCATCTTTGCCCGGCTGGCCATCCGGGACGGCAAGGCCGGCTACCTGGCCGACATTCCCAGAACCGTCAGCTACATCCGCGACGCCAGCGCCCGCCAGCCAGCCTTCCGGCACTTCCACGAATGGCTGTGCGAGGTGGTGATTCCCGCCATCGAAGAGCGCATTGGTCCGTTGCCGGCTGCGGAGGCCCGCCAGCCGTGAAAGCGATGATTCTGGCGGCAGGCAAAGGCGAGCGCATGCGCCCGCTGACCCTCACCACTCCGAAACCCCTGCTCGAAGCCGGCGGCAAACCGCTGATTGCCTACCACCTGGAAAACCTGCACCGGGCCGGCTTTCGCGACGTGGTCATCAACCACGCCTGGCTTGGGCAACAGATCGAACAGGCCCTGGGCACCGGCGAGGCATTCGGCCTCACGATCCGTTATTCACCGGAAGGCGAACCACTGGAAACCGCCGGCGGCATTGTCCGCGCCCTGCCCCTGCTGACCGGCGGCGGGGAAGACTGGTTCCTGGTGATCAACGGCGACATCTGGACAGACTTCCCACTGGCCGAACTGCAACCGCCCGCCACTCCGGATTGCGATGCGCTGCTGGTCGTCACCGACAACCCGGCTCACCATCCTGACGGCGACTTCGCCCTGCAACAGGACGGCACCCTGGCCAGCGAAGGCGAGGACAAACTCACCTTCACCGGCATCAGCCTGCTGCACCGCCGTTTATTCGCAGGACTGGACGACAACGCCGGCAAACTGGGGCCTGTGCTTCGCCGCGCCATGGTGGCCGGGCGGGTGCGGGGCCTGCACCATCGCGGCCAGTGGATGGACATAGGTACTCCGGAGCGATTAGCAGAACTGGATCGCAAATTGCGCTGATATCCGTAGCACCCGCGCTGCGAAAAGCTGCGCCAAGCTGGTAGACTTGCCCCATTCCATTCAGCCGACGAATCACCTGATCGAGAGAGCCACGATGAACCCCTATCTGATTGCGCCGTCCATCCTCTCCGCCAACTTTGCCCGGCTGGGCGAAGAAGTTGATAACGTACTTGCCGCCGGCGCCGATGTGGTGCACTTCGATGTCATGGACAACCACTACGTGCCCAACCTGACCATCGGCCCCATGGTGTGCGAAGCCCTGCGCAAGCACGGCGTAACCGCCCCCATCGACGTGCACCTGATGGTATCGCCGGTAGATGACCTGATCCGCATGTTCATCGACGCCGGCGCCAGCTACATCACCTTTCACCCGGAGGCGAGCAAGCACATCGACCGCTCCCTGCAACTGATCCGCGACGGCGGCTGCAAGGCCGGCCTGGTGTTCAACCCGGCCACGCCCCTGAGCTACATGGATTACGTGATGGACAAGCTCGACATGGTGCTGCTGATGTCGGTGAACCCGGGCTTTGGTGGCCAGAAGTTCATCCCCGGCACCCTGGACAAACTCCGGGAAGCCCGCAAGAAGATTGATGCCAGCAACTACAACATCCGGCTGGAAATCGACGGCGGCGTAAAGACCGACAACATTCGGGAAATCGCCGAAGCCGGCGCCGACACCTTCGTGGCCGGTTCCGCCATTTTCAACACGCCGGATTACAAAGCCACTATCGATGCCATGCGCGCCGAGCTGGAACAGGCCCGCAAGGTGATTGGCGGATGAGCCTGAAAGGTCTGTTCAACCCCCGCTGGCCCGGCGTTGCCCTGTTCGACCTGGACGGCACCCTGGTAGACAGCGCGCCAGACCTGGCCGCGACGGTCGACCAGATGCTGGAGCACCTGGGCCGCAAGCCCGCCGGTCTGGAGAAAGTGCGCAACTGGGTCGGCAACGGGGCCGGCATCCTGGTGCGCCGGGCCCTGGCTGACAAAACCGACTGGGAACCTGCGGCACTGAAAGACGAAATCCTTTACAACGACGCGCTGGAAATCTTCTACCACGCCTACGGCCAGATTAACGGCCGCAATGCCGTCGTGTTCGACGGCGTAACCGAGTGCCTGAACCACCTGCGCAGCCTGCGCTGCAAGATGGCCGTGGTGACCAACAAGCCGGACCGCTTCGTGGCCCCGCTGCTGAACAAGGCCGGGCTGGACCAGTACTTCCGGATCTGGGTGGGCGGCGATACCCTGGACGTGAAGAAACCGGACCCGGCACCGCTGCTCTACGCCATGGAACAACTGGGCGGCACCCGGGGTACCACCGTGATGGTGGGTGACTCCGCCGCAGACGTTAACGCCGCCCAGGCAGCGGGCATTCCCTGCGTGGCCGTGCGCTACGGTTACAACTTCGGGGGCTCGGTAAACAGCCTCGGTGCCGACGCGGTTGTTGATTCGCTGGCCCAGCTTTTGTAATCTCGCAAGGACGTTTTACTTTGAACACATCATTTCGGGAGATTCCTGCCGTGCAGGGACTGAATCTGACTGCAGCGCGAGGCATCCTGACAACCCGCGCAACACGATGGTGGCGATGGCGCACCGGCTGAGCAAGCCACGGGGCTGATGGCGCACGCCTGCATGCCCGCACCACCTGTCACAACGGTGTAACACCGTTCTGACAAAACGCAGATCAGATTTCAGGAAACCGAACCATGACACCCGAGCAATTCCGCGAGCTCGCTGAAGCCGGCTATAACCGCATCCCTGTGTACCGCGAAGTACTGGCGGACCTGGACACTCCCCTCAGCACCTATCTGAAACTGGCCAGCGGGCCCTATTCCTACCTGTTCGAATCGGTACAGGGCGGCGAAAAATGGGGCCGTTATTCCATCATTGGCCTGCCCAGCCAGGAAGTGCTGAAAGTCTTTGACCACCGCATTGAGGTCAGCCGCAACGGCGAAGTGGTCGAGCAGGCAGAGGTGGATGATCCCCTGGCTTTCGTGGACGACTACCAGAAGCGATTCAACGCCCCGGATCTGCCCGAGCTGCCCCGGTTCAACGGTGGCCTGGTGGGCTATTTCGGCTACGACACCGTGCGCTACATCGAGAAGCGCCTGCGCCACAGCTGCCCGCCCGACAAAATCGGCACCCCGGACATCCTGCTGATGGTGTCCAATGAAATCGTGGTGTTCGACAACCTGCGCGGCAAGCTGCACCTGATTGTGCATGTGGACCCAACAGCCAATGGTGCCTATGAACAGGCCCAGCGACGCATCGACGAGCTGGAAAGCCAGCTGCACCGCCAGACCGCCAACGCCCCCCGCACACCGGAACATCTGCGCGGCAAGGTGGTGGACGAGAGCGACTTTATTTCCGGCTTCAGCCAGGACAAATTCGAAGCCGCGGTGAACAAGATCAAGGGCTATGTGCTGGACGGCGACGTGATGCAAACCGTCATATCCCAGCGCATGTCGATTCCCTTCGAAGCGCCACCGCTGAATCTGTACCGGTCCCTGCGCGTGCTCAACCCGTCACCGTACATGTACTTCCTGGACCTCGAAGACTTTCACATTGTGGGTTCCTCGCCGGAAATCCTGGCCCGGGTGGAAGATGAAGAAGTCACCGTGCGCCCCATCGCCGGCACCCGCAAGCGCGGCGCCACCGAGGCCGAAGACAAGGCCCTGGAAAAAGAGCTGCTGGCCGACCCGAAAGAGATCGCCGAGCACCTGATGCTGATCGACCTGGGCCGCAACGACGCCGGCCGGGTGTCGGAAACCGGCACCGTGAAGCTGACCGACAAGATGATTGTGGAGCGTTATTCCCACGTCATGCACATTGTCTCTAACGTGACCGGTCGACTGAAAGAAAACACCAGCTGCCTGGACGTGCTGCGTGCCACCCTGCCCGCCGGCACCCTGAGCGGCGCCCCGAAAATCCGGGCCATGGAAATCATCGACGAGCTGGAGCCGGTGAAGCGCGGCGTTTACGGCGGCGCCGTGGGCTACCTGTCGTTTAACGGCAACATGGACACCGCCATCGCCATCCGCACTGCCGTGATCAAGGACAATACCCTGCACATCCAGGCCGGCGCCGGCGTGGTGGCAGACTCCATTCCCCGCCTCGAATGGAAAGAAACCATGAACAAGGGCCGGGCCATCTTCCGTGCCGTGGCCATGACTTACAACGACTACGACCATTGAGGCGGAGGAACAGATTATGTTGCTGATGATCGATAACTACGATTCCTTCACCTACAACGTGGTGCAGTACCTGGCCGAGCTGGGTGCCGACGTGCAGGTATACCGCAACGACGAAATCACCATTGAGCAGATTGAAGCCCTGAAGCCCGAGCGGCTGGTGATTTCCCCGGGCCCTTGCACCCCTAATGAGGCGGGCATCTCCATGGACGCCATTCGCCACTTCGCCGGCAAGCTGCCGATCCTGGGCATTTGCCTGGGCCACCAGTCCATCGGCCAGGTGTACGGCGGCGATATCATCCGGGCCGGCAAGGTGATGCATGGCAAGGTGTCGGCGGTGTACCACAATGATATAGGCGTGTTCCGCGGCCTGAACAATCCCTTGCAGGCTACCCGTTACCACAGCCTGGTGATCGACAAAAACACCCTGCCCGATTGCCTGGAAGTGACTGCCTGGACCCGCAACGACGACGGCTCCGTTGAAGAAATCATGGGCGTGCGCCACAAGACCCTGCCCATCGAAGGCGTGCAGTTCCACCCCGAGTCGATCATGACCGAACAGGGCCATGAACTGCTGCGCAACTTCCTGAGAACATAACAAGAGGCCGACGACCCATGGACATGAAACAAGCACTGAACCGCATTGCCTCCAACCTGGACCTATCCCGGGACGAGATGAAGGATGTGATGCGCATCGTGATGAACGGCGAAGCCACCGACGCCCAGATCGGCGCATTTCTGATGGGCCTGCGCCTGAAAAGCGAAACCATCGACGAAATCACCGGCGCCACCGAAGTGATGCGCGAACTGGCCACCAAGGTGGAAATCAACGCCAGCCCGCTGGTGGATATCGTGGGCACCGGGGGCGATGGCGCCAACCTGTTCAACGTCTCCTCGGCATCCGCCTTTGTAGTGGCCGCCGCCGGCGGTTATGTGGCCAAGCACGGTAACCGCGGCGTGTCCTCCAAAAGCGGCAGCGCCGACCTGATCGAAAAGGCCGGCATCAACCTGGACATGAAACCGGAAGAAGTAGCCCGCTGCGTGGAGCAGATCGGCGTCGGCTTCATGTTCGCCCCGGCCCACCACGGTGCCATGAAACACGCCATCGGCCCGCGACGGGAGCTGGGCTGCCGGACCATCTTTAACATCCTCGGCCCCATGACCAACCCGGCCGGCGTCACTCGCCAGCTGATCGGTGTGTTCACCCGGGAACTTTGCCGCCCGATGGCGGAAGTGCTGCAGCGCCTGGGCGCAGAACACATCATGGTGGTCTGCTCGAAGGATGGCCTGGATGAAATCAGTCTGGCCACCGTTACCCATGTTGCAGAGCTGAAGGACGGCGAAATCACCGAATACGACCTGGCCCCGGAAGACCTGGGTATCAAGAGCCAGTCGCTGGTGGGTCTGACGGTAGACGGTGCTGACGAATCGCTGGCATTAATCAAAGCCGCCTTCGGCCGCAGCCACGACGAAACTACCGAGAAAGCCCGCGACATGATCGCCCTGAACGCCGGGGCGGCGATCTATATTGCCGGCCTGGCCAAGACCACCAAAGAAGGCGTCGATATGGCACTGGATGCCATGGGTTCCGGTTTAGCTGCTGGCAAGATGTCGGAGCTGGCTGACTTTTCGCAGTGCTTCTAACGGCTCTGAACTCCAGAAGGCCCTGACCAAGTTTGAAGAGCCGGTGATGGGGGCCTTTCCAAAACTGTCTGTAGCCATGGATGGCTACAGTCAAGCCCTACAGGGACGTACTTGTGGGCGTGTTTTGGAAAGGCCCCCATCATCGGCTCCAGCACCCAATTCAGCAGGCACGAGATGACTGAACGACATTTGGATAAGACTCCCACTATTCTTCGGAAGATCGTTAACCGGAAATGGGAAGAGATCGACGAACGGAAGCCGAAAGTTTCCGTTGCAGACCTCAGAGCCATGGCCGGCGATCAAGCCCCGGCTCGGGGATTTGCCTACGCTCTGCGCACACGAATCAAAGCGCAACAGCCAGCCGTCATCGCCGAGATCAAGAAAGCCTCTCCGAGCAAAGGCATCCTTCGCGATCCGTTTGAACCGGAACGCATTGCCGAGAGCTACGAGAAAGGCGGCGCAGCCTGCTTGTCAGTACTTACCGACCACGATTTCTTCCAGGGCCACGAAGACTACCTGAAAGCCGCCCGCGCGGCCTGCAGCCTGCCGGTGATCCGCAAGGACTTCATGGTGGCGCCCTACCAGGTGTATGAAAGCCGCGCTATTGGTGCCGACTGCATCCTGCTGATTGCCGCGTGCCTGACCAAGGACCAGATGCAGGAACTGGAAGGCATTGCCAATGAGATCGGGCTGGATGTGCTGGTGGAAGTGCATGATGGCGAGGAGCTGGACGATGCGCTAACCCTGAGCACGCCGTTGGTGGGTATCAACAACCGGAACCTGCACAACTTTGAGGTCTCTCTGGAAACCACCTTTGAACTGCACCACCGTATTGCCAATGACCGACTGACGATTACCGAAAGCGGCATCATGACCCGCGCCGATGTGGAAGCCATGACCAGCCGGGGCATTTACGGGTTTCTGGTGGGGGAATCCTTTATGCGGGCGCCGGAACCCGGGCAGAAATTGCAGGAGCTTTTCTTCCCGGAGGGCTAACCTCACAGTCAGAACAGGCTGGCGGGTACCTTATTGAGGGCTGTTACGCAGACATCATCGAGCCGGTGCTCTGCGAGTGTGACGAGCTCATTTTTCTGAACCCTGGAGTTGAGGTTTGTATCGCTCATTGCCGCGCGCGCCCTTGGGAGCCAGAGAAATTCAGCTCCCGAGAAGAGCAGGATAAAAATTTGGAGAATTTGATCGAATGGGTGGCTGCCTATGACACCCGTTCAGACGAATACGGTCTCCGCCGGCATCGGGCGCTTTACGAAGCGTTTAACGGAAAAAAGCGTGAACTCAACCATACCAGTGAGTATGAATCGGTATAACCACCGCTGGCACGGCGATGTCTTTTCCATTGCGGCTTTGCCTTCAGTTCAAATCCGCGCATGCTGTTTTTGACACGTCCCAAGTGCCGCAACGAAGATACCCGCCGTCTGGCCTACGATCCGTTCCTCACTTCACGACCCTAGTCAAATTCGACAGCAGCCACCCGCATACCTTTTCGATGTGCAGGATACGAGTTTATGCAGCGCCGGCTTGAGCTGCTTGAGGGGCTCTCACGAGGAGAGCGTGCTGTACTTGAGGGAAGAACGTACAGCCAAAGTGAGGCCAGGGAGAAAATGAGTAAATGGCTGAGGTAATCTGGACGGAGCCTCGCCCTTCAAGAACCGGACGCGACCGCTGAGTACATTGCTCTGGATAATCCGGCAGCTTCGTTCGTACATGCTTGGGAAAAGCTGACCAGACGCGTCACTCGGATGCTGCACGAGGAGACAATCGCAGGTGAAAGCCCGATACGCATACCCGCTGCTATTCCTGGTCCCGGGGGTCATGGCCGGTGTGATTGTGGCGGCCTTGGCCACTGCGACGGGCGCGGGTTTTCTATGGCTCTTTGTGTATGGCGATAATCCGTGGCCGCCCGGGTCCAGTGCGGCCTTAACGATATTCGCGGTGGTGGTTGGCCTTTTGGTACTCGCTGCTGTCCTTGCGATCGCGTATAGGTTTGGAAAAGCTCAGGAGAGTCGTGGCGGGCTGCGTAAAGCTCACGTACTGATAGCAATCCTGCTTTCAGTTGGACTGCCTCTGCTCATACTCGTCCACCAATGGCAGGTCACAGCAGGTTTTAGATAAGGCTGAGCGTATGGAAAACTTTCTTCAATCCGGAGTGTATCTTGAAGCCGTTTCTAGATTTTGTTCAATCGCACTGGTTGCTTGTCACAGTCGCCATCCTGTTGCCGATTACGGTTCTGTCTCTATACCCTGCGGATAGCCTCCCTTCTGTTCCGGGCACCGATAAAACCCACCACTTTATTGCCTATGGCGTTCTGGCATTTCCAATTGCACTGGCGAGGCCCGAAAGGTGGTTGTTGTTGATAGTGGGCCTTCTAATGTACAGCGGCATTATTGAGTTAATTCAACCCTATGTTAACCGCTATGGCGAATGGCTCGATTTGGGTGCCAATGGTTTGGGGCTGATCGGGGGTGTCTTGATTGCTGCTGTTGCTCGGTCGATTGTTCAAAAGGAGCAATCGCTGTGAAAAGTCGCATCAGTTCTCAGTGGACTTCCACCACCGCTGTGCGGCCCCAAACTGGCGCGTGGCAGGGCGCTAGAGTGAAAAACCGAGTCGTGGCACCGTATACCCACTCGTGCCAAAATTAAACGATATCGGAACAAGAGGTTTCTCTATGAATATCCAGAAAATCGAAGACGAAGAGCTCAGATTCGATTGGTTGATGGAAGCCCGCCGCAGAAGCGAAGAGCTCGACAATGGCAAAGTTCAGGCTGTGTCTGGTGAGGATGTGATGAGGAAGGCCAGAGCACTGATCAAATGAACTATTCTTTTCACCCGGCAGCGGAAGCCGAGTTCCGGGAGTCAGAGCCTCTTAAATCGCATCGCAACCAGATATTCGAGGATTGCCCCTTCACAGGTTTTCATTGTCTATCGTTTACTGTAAAAAGCTTGATGGTTTTCAGGTTTTGTCACCTTCAAGAAAAGGCCAAGCGGGTCAGGGGGATAATCTATCCTAACAATTTATGGACTTTTAACACCGTTGCTGACAGAACAGGTATGCCATTCTGAGCTTGTTTGAGTATCGATAGGATCTGGCTGCCAAAAAGACGTGTTCTTCATGCAGAATTTCCTTGCGTGTAGCTTAGGCAAAATTCTACTTTTGATTACCGCTGTTTTTTCGGGGATCATAAATTAATTTTATTATGCCAGTCATAATAACGAGTACAGGCAGGATTGCGTATAAGTTTATTGTTTTCCATCCCAGTACGTTGACTAGAGTTCCTGAGAACATTGTAACAGTCGTAATACCTAAGAATATAAGGGTGTCATTCATGGCTTGGATGCGGGCGGCCTCTTCTTCGCGGCAATTTTCAGTCAACAGAGAAGTGGCGCCAACATAAAGAAAATTCCAGCCTACCCCAAGCAAAATTAGCGCGATGTAGAAGTGACTCAATTCACTTCCTAATAGACTTACTGAAATACCGCCCAAATTCAGTAGGCAACCTAGTAGCATAATTGGCAAAATACCTACTTTTTGAATTAATGTGCCGGTAAAAAATGAGGGGGCGAACATGGCGACAATATGCCATTGAATTACTGCAGCAGTATCGGCAAAGCTGAAATGAAAGTGCGTCATGGCCAGAGGAGTGGCAGTCATCAAAAGATTCATCACAGCATAACCAAAGACTCCTCCTAGCACGGCTATGATAAACTTTGGATTATTAGCTATTTCAGACCATCGCTGTTTAGCGCGCTTCTGTTCCACTCTAACCATTGGCGGTATGCGAAGACCCATGGCTAATATTGCGCCTAATAATGCCACCCCAGCTAACGAGAGAAAGCTGGCGTAAAAGGGTGGATCTAGGGCCCCTTTCGTCCATTGGGCAAGTGTAGGGCCAGCAACTGCAGCTATAAGACCGCCGGTAAGAGTTAAGGAAATAGCTAAGTTTTTCTGCTTTGGAGCTACAGCTTCAATTGCGGCAAAACGATAATATTGACCTACCGCGCCGAAGGTGCCAATTAAGAATCCAGCAGCCGAAAATAGAACGAAACTGTCGGTTTTCACGCCTATAGCGGCAGCTATTAAGCCTACTGCTCCGATTAAAGCACCGCCGCAAAAAATAGGAGCGCGTCCAAAGCGCTCCATGAGTCGTGCAACTGGATAGAGCATCACCATCGTTCCTAAATATTGACCTGCTAGTGGAACGGTGGCCAGGTCAGGTGATGCGAGTTGTGCTCCCACTAAAGCGGACGATGCAAGGGTGAGGCTAATTGTGGTCACCATTGCCGCTTGAGATAATGCCAATAGGATAATGTTGCGGTTCATATATTAAGCTTTGATGGTTCATAGAATTGCGTTAGACCATTTTTGTCAACGACCTTGGTATAAGCCGGATTGCCTATGACCGTTATCTCATGGTGGATTTCCATTTGTTCTGCACCATTGTCATCATTTTGGGTTATGACCGCAATTCCATGGTATGGAAATAGGCGGGAGCTTAATTTATATTCTGGATATAAGCGTAGACCTAATACTGGAATTTTTTTAGCATGGATAGTTGCTCTAATGGCATTTGGGAAATGATTTTTTTCCCAGTTTGTGTCAGCTGCTGCCGCCTTTAGAGCGCGGTACTCAGCAAGTGCAACCGTAGTGTTATAATCTAGGTGCTCTTTAGTTTTGTTCGGGGCCGCGCCAAATAGTTTTACTAATTGCTCATAAGAAAACTCCATGCGCCGAGAGTTTAGCGTTGCGCGCATGCTGGCGTGCCAGCGCTGATATTCTTCTGCTAGCAAGTTTTGAGACAGAGGGTCGGATAGGAACTTAGTGCGCCAAGTCTCGAAGCGATCATGAAAAAACTGGTTGTAGTTGGCAAGATAGTCAGAGATATCGTGAACCTTAACCGTGTTATTTATTTTTAGTTCTTTGGTGCGTCGCTGTAATTGGATTAGATAGTTTTGAGCTTCAACTGACGTAACGCCAAGTGGAAGGGCGTAGAATGTACTATCACTAATAACCTGAAAAACTGCTCCTGGGGAGTAGATGCTAGAAATGTAACGAGCGATGCTATTCATGTGAAGTAATGATATGTCATCTGCTGTGGTAAGCTCGGTAGATTGCACTCTTTTGGTTGGATTATTAATCACGCAGAACGCAAGGATTAGAATTTCGATTGGCTCTCCTTTTTCACAAGCATCGGTGACAATTTTTCGCCACTGTTCGCACTTGCGAAATCTTTTTCGCGAGTTGAACTGAAAGGCATTATGATTCAGGAGCTCTATAATTTGAGAGGGGATGTCAAGAGTCTGATTTTTTTCTAAGAATGTATTGAGATTAAAGTGAGGAGATCTGCCGAGATCCCGAATACGGCTATCGTCGCTAAATTCGTAAGTACGAGATGGTTGCCATTGGGAGCGAGGGTCCTCTTTCGGCCAGATAAACTCATGTCCGATCTGGGAGCGGGAAATGATTTCGCCGTTTAAAGGGACAGGCTTAACCATGGATTAATCCTCATGTTAAGAGCGGTTTCCATTGACATTTTGCTTGTAATATTTAGGATTGAAATGACATAGATCCCTCGGATTCTGCCATGTCTCGTAAGTTGGTTTTTATAGTGTTTCCTGGCTTTCAGCTTCTGGATGTGTCTGGGCCGATTGCCGCTTTTGAGGTGGCCAATCGTTTGGTGGCTGAGGCATATGAGCTGACTTTGACCAGTCAAGAAGGTGGATCGGTAGAAAGTTCAGCAGGAATCACATTACTGACGACACCCTTTTTTCAGGTCTCTGAAGCAGATACTTTGGTAGCGGTGGGCGGTGAAGGGGTGATTGATGCTGCTTCCAGCGTTGGAGTACAGGATTTCATCCTTGAGTTATCAAAAACAGCACGTAGAGTATCCAGTGTTTGCTCGGGGGCTTATTTATTGGCTGTGGCTGGATTGCTGCGGGGCAGGAAGGTGACAACACACTGGAGGCGAAGCGGCGATTTTAGGCGTCGTTTCCCAGAGGTGCTTTTGGATGAAGATCGAATTTATGTGAATGATGGCAACATATGGACTTCAGCGGGGATTAGCGCTGGGATTGATCTTTCGTTAGCTTTGATTGCGGATGACTTAGGTGAGAAAGTTGCCCGTCAAGTTGCTCATCAGTTAGTGGTGTACTATCGTCGTCCAGGAGGGCAGTCGCAGTATTCCGAACTGTTGGAGATGGGTGTGGGGTGCGGCCGCTTTGCTAGTTTACTTGATTATATCCGAAACAATCTGGATAAGCCGCTAATGGTTGATGATTTGGCGGATCAAGTATGTATGAGCCCAAGGCATTTTGCACGGTGCTTTACGTGTGAAGTTGGTACAACTCCGGCGCGAGCGGTAGAACGACTTAGAGTCGAAGCGGCAAGCGCGGCATTAGAAGCAGGTAACTGCTCGGTGCAAGTTGTAGCGCGTCAATGTGGTTTTATGGACGTAGAGCGAATGCGTAGGGCTTTCATCCGTTTGAAGGGGGTTCCTCCTTCTACTATAAAACGTCATTTCCATTGAAGCTCTAAATTAAATTGCCTACAAATTCTGTAGTCACTATCGATGATAAATGCGCATTTAATGATTTTAAAAATGGAAGGATGGACGAAATCGACAACCACCTACAGGGAAGGGTCTTGACGTTTGGGATCATCGCCTTTCCAGTTAACGCCTGGCTTTGCGGCGTGCCGGAGCGCCAGCGAAGGCGCGTCCGACAACAGCCATTGGTTAGGTCTAGACATGTACGAGCAATGCTGGTGCATACGCAGACCAATAAAGAGCCACTGTACCCGCGAAACTCACGGAAATTGCGGTCAATGGCAACCATTTGGTTGCGCGGAACAGTGCTGAAAAGGCCAAGCCTAGACATAAAATAGGCAATACCACCCACCCTTCTGCCAGCCTGTGCATCCTGATCAGCTCTCAGGCTCAGCCAAGGCCTCCTGCAGCAATTCCAGCAGATGCGCGGGCATGCCTTCCGCCAGTTTAAGCGCGGCTTCGTGGGCCCGGGGGCTCATTTTGTCCCAGGTGCGGCGCACGATGCGCAGCCACTTTTCCTTGTCGAAATCCGGATTGTCTTCAAAGAACCCGGCAAAGTACCGTTCCAGAAACACCATGCAGGCCACGTCTTCCAGCAACTGGGTATCTTCGTCTTCCCGAAGCTTGCGCTTGGTGATGATCGTCTCTACCCGCTCGCATTCTTCCTGCGGATAGCCGCTTTCCGCCATAATCTCCGCCGCCCGGCGGCCGTGCATCCGGCCACAGGCCAGGCGCCATTGATAGTAATTCTTGCGGCCTTCGCCATAGTCGCTGCGGGGCATGGTCCAGCGCTCCAGGTGCTGGGCCCGGCAGGCAATCTGCATACGTTCTGAGGGTTCCGGTTCCAGCGCGAACAGCCAGCGGGTCATGTGCAGGCTGTAGGCGTATTCCCTGGGCAGTTGCTGGCCGTCTACCTGCTCAGTATTCGGGTCTGCCTGATTGGCCCGGTCGATGGCTTCCAGTGTGTTCATCAAGGTTTGTTGCGTCATACCATGTCCTGTTGCTGATCCTGACCGGGTTGTGGCTTTGTTGGGCAATCCTGGCTGCTGGCATCAAGCCTGGGCCGAAGGCCGGGCCTTGATGCGGTCGTACCAGGCCTGCAGGTTAGTGTGCTCCGGCTTGATACGAATATTCACCACCCGGGCAAAGGCGACGGTGGTGAAGGCGTTGATGTCGGCCGCGGTAAAGCGGTCGCAGCAGATGTAATCCTTGCCTTCCAGGTGCTTGTTCAGGAAGTGCATGAACTTTTCCACGCCCTGCCCGCATTCTTCGCCCCATTCCTTGATGGGGTTCATCCGGTCCTTGAAGTAACCCGTGGTGTGCTGGAAACACATGCCGGTGGGCATGAAGAAATAGAACTCCAGCCAGCGCAGCCACTGCTCTACCTGAGCTTTCTCGGGGGCGGTCTCGCCCATCAGTTTCGGGGTATCCGGGTAGGCTTCTTCAAAATAGCGACAGATGGCCATGGTTTCGGCAATGCAGGTGCCGTCGTCCAGTTCCATCACCGGGACTTTCTTCATGGGGTTTCGGGCCACGAATTCCGGCGTCAGGTTCTCGCCTTTCTGGATATCTATCTCAACAAATTCCGCCTTGTCCAGCAGGCCTTTCTCGGCCATGAACATGCGCACGCGGCGGGGGTTGGGGGCAGTCCGGGTTTCGAAAATTTTCATCTTGTTATTGGCTCCCTGGCAGAAAAACGGGCTTTGAATACAGCAGGTTGACCGGAAAAAACGGTTGCGTCAAGAAACTATCGGGTGCCGGGTATCCAGTCACCCATTTGCCGGATTACCCACTCCGGCTCATCCAGCGGCAGGTCGTGGCCGGCATCCGGGTGCAGCTTCAGGGTCCAGCACCAGCGCCGTTCCAGTTCGGCACTGCAGTGCCAGCTGGCAATCCGGTCGCCCTTGCTGGCCAGTATCAGGGCATCGGCCATCGGGCGCTTTTCCAGGGGTTTGAAACGGGCAGCCGCCAGCAACTGGTTGCGGGCGTTGGTGAACGAGACCGGGCGCTGGCGCTGGATGCTGTACCAGGCCTTGCACAGGCTCAGGGGAATATCCCGGTTGGAGGTCAGGCGCAGGATGTCCCGTTCCCGATGGAACAGTTCACGGCGAACCAGTAAACGCAGGATCTTCGGCCAGGCCGCCGGCTGCATTCGCTGCCAGGGCCGGCTGAAACCGGAACTGGTGTTGATCAGCACCAGGTGCTGTAATTCCCCGGGCTCGGCATGCTGGGCCCAGTCCAGGGCCACCATGCCCCCCATAGACAACGCCAGGATGCTGAACGGCCGGGGAATATGGCTCACCTGCCGGCACACCTGCTCGCGAATAGCACGCACTGTGGCCGGGCTGGCTTCCCGGTAATGGATGCCCGTGCCGGGCAGGTCTACCAGGTGGAAATGCTGGCCCGGAAAGGCCGCACGCAAGCGTTCGGGAAAGTCGCCCCAGTGTGCCCGTTCCCGGGTAAGACCCCGCAGGAGGATCCAGTGCATGTTATCGGCTATCTCTGTACCAGTGCATGATGGCGGCTTCCCGGAGCATGGACTCTTCATCGCCCTCCGGCAACCAGTTCCGGTAACTGGCGGCCGCATTCACCAGGAAGTCCATCCAGCTCAGATGGCTGCGCAATACCCGCTGATGGCGGTGAGGCACCAGAGGGTTGAATAACCCGTCCAGCCGCAGCAGCTGGCGCGGGCGCTTGCGCACCCATTTCCAGGAGCCCATTTCCAGGGTCAGGGGCAGGAACACCCCGTCACTGCTGCGGTTGACCTGCTTGTAGAAGTAATCCCACAGGTCACCGTGAGTCAGGTAATGCGCCGACTGGGGTTCGAAACGATAGTGGTGATTGGGGTAAGCCTGTTCCCAGATCAGCTTGAGGGCCATCACCGACCCGATGCGGCGCATGGGCCGGCGGCGATAGGCATAGGGAAACCAGATCTGGTCCTGCCAGCCGAAACCGGAGTGGCAGTCCAGCGCCACGCTGAAGGGCCGGCCCGGCAGCAGGTCCTGAATCACCGCTTCCAGTGCCAGGTTCTCCGGCTCCATGCCCTGCTCCGGATCGCCGGTGTACCAGGGCATTCGCGGCGACAGGCGCTGGCCACCCAGCAGGAAGGCGCTCTGGTCCTGGGCGGTAATCGGCGCGTTGCGCATCAGGTCGACACCGTTGGGGTTGCCGCGCTGGTTCAGGTACATACCGCCGGGGTTCAGGATCGGCAGCAGGGTGATGCGGACTTTCTCCAGCAAGGCGTTCAGGTGGTCATCCCAACCGAGCCGGGCCAGGAAGGAATCGAGCCAGGCCATCACCACCTGGCTACCAATGCGCTCAAGGCCGTGAACTCCGCCGACAATCAGCACCGCCGGCACATCGTCCCGGGTGGAACCCAGGTCCACCCGGTAGATGGGCAAGTGCAGATCCCGCACGGCAACCTCGCCGGCGACGGTGGTGGTGACCTGTTCGGGGGCTTCGGCCAGCTGTCGCTCCAGCTGCACCAGTTCCGGCAGGAAGCTGCGCAACAGGCGCTTCTGGTTGCGGTCGCGGCCGGCCTGTTGTTCGGGAATGGCACTGTGGGGGGTGAGGGCCCGCAATTCGGTCATGGCTGGTCTCTCTGCAGCATCGACCTGTCAGGGTAGACGGCAAATGCTGCAGAAATTTGACCGGGCGGGCCGGGGAAGAGAGTTACAGGTTGTCGGTGGTCGCCGGGAACGCCTTGATCACCTCACCGTTGCCGGTTTCCAGCAGCAATTCACCCTGGCGACCGATGCGGCCATCCACCACCTGCCCCAGCAATTCCAGGTACTTGCGCTCCTGGTTCATCAGCGACGGCGCGCAGGCCATCATGGTGCTGCCCAGGGTATTGAACGACAATCCATCATCACTCAAACGGTAGTTGCCCATAAACCGGTTGCAGGATGCACGCCCGGCTACCCGGCCATTGCCCAGGAACTGCAGGGTAACCATGGAGCGGTCGATCAGCCCGGCACCGGCCAGGTCTTCTACCACCCACTGCACACCCCGGAACAGCCGCTCCCGGTCGCCGCCACAGCCTTCAAAGCTGTTGCCGTCCAGGGTCAGCCGGATCTGAGACGGATACTGGCGTTTGTCCAGGCCCACTTCACACAGCTGGTGTGCCACCCGCACTTCCAGCGACTG
Source organism: Marinobacter sp. L-46 (assembly GCF_056859535.1). Lineage (NCBI taxonomy): Bacteria > Pseudomonadati > Pseudomonadota > Gammaproteobacteria > Pseudomonadales > Marinobacteraceae > Marinobacter > Marinobacter sp. L-46. The sequence goes on along the minus strand of NZ_JBSXOP010000085.1, from coordinate 6,797 downwards.
CGCTTCGGTTTTCGCTTCAAACGTCCGGCCGTGTCGATTGGCCAGGGTTTCGGTCAGCCAGATCTCGTTCAGCGCTTGCTGCTGGTACGGCGGGGTCAGGGTCATCCGGTTGTTCTCGATCAGCGCCGACCAGTCCGGGTCGGCACCGATGGCCTCAAACCGGGATTCTATCGCGCCCGGTTCCAGGCATTCCGGCAGCAGATCACCCTTGAGTGTCAGCGTTGCCCGCTTGCCTTCGGCCAGGAAGCGGGTGGAGGTATCGCCCGGAGCCACGTAGAGGGCACCGGTGTCGGTGGGGGACGGTTTCAGCAATACGCGGCGGTCCAGATACTCAAGGCCCAGCAGCTGGCCGTCTTCAGCCGGGGCAACCCGGATATCCAGCTGGCCGCAGCGATAACTGCCATAGTCCGACAGGGCCAGGGTTTTGGGTTGGGAAGCGCAAGCTGCCAGTACAAGGCTGCAGCCGGCAAGAATGGTCAGCGAAAAAATTCGTCCCTTAAACATCACAACGTCCTATTTTGGTCCAGACTCCGGGGCGCTAGTTTAGAGATTCCTGGCCAGTTTCACCATGCTCCGTCACACGGAACCGGCCCGTTGTGGTACCGGGGCCACACAGGGTAACCTTGCGCCATCTATTTCAGGGGAATCATCACCATGGCCGTGAAACTCTACCAGTTCTGCATCTCCCACTATTCCGAAAAGGTTCGCTGGGCCCTGGATTACAAGGGCATCAGTTACCAGCCCGTAAACCTGCTTCCCGGCCAGCACGCCAGAACCATCAAGAAGCTGACCCGGGCCGGGTCCTCGGTGCCGGTGCTGGACCACGATGGCCAGATTATCCAGGGCTCTTCAGAGATCCTGGACTACCTGGATAAAACTTTCCCGGAACCCGCCCTGATGCCCGAAGACCCGGCCCTGCAGGAACAGGTTCGCAGCTGGGAGACAAGGCTGGACGAACTGGCTGGCGCGGCCATCCGCACCTGGGTCTACCACTACTTCCTGCAACGGCCGAAGGTAGTGGTGCCGCTGCTGGCTGCCGGCACACCGTTCTACAACCGCATCCTGCTCAGCCTGGCCTTCAGCCGGGTGGACGAGATCATGCGCAACTGGATGAAGATTAACCAGAAGACCGCCGATGCCGCACAGGAAACCCTGGAGCAACTGATTACCGAGCTGGCAGAGGTGTACGAGCGGCAGCCGTACCTGGTGGGTGACCGGTTCACCCGGGCTGACCTGACCGCCGCAGCGCTGCTGGCCCCGTTGTTCCAGCCCGAGCAATACCCGGTGCCCTGGCCCAGGCCGGCAAAGATCCCGAAACCGGTGCAGGCCTGGCTGGCAGACTGGCGCCCGAAACTGGAACCGGTGGTGCAGGTGTACCACAAGCACCGCTAACCCCGGGGCGATTGGCCGAAAAGGCCACCTCCGCTGTCGCAACAGGACAGTGCATTTATCGGTGGTTATGCCAAGATAAAACCTGAAGAAAAACAAAACAGGTTTCCCATGGCATTACTCGACATGATGCGGGCCGTACTGGAAGACAGCGGCCTGCTGGCACTCTGGCACACACTGGCTCCGTGGCTGGCCCTGGATGAGCGGCAGCTGATTTTCATGGTGGCCACCCCCATCTTTATCGGTATTACCTTCTGGGAGTACCGAAAAATCCGTCACGATCCGAAACTGATGGATACCGCCGAAGCCATCCGCAACTTTGCCCTCGGCGCCGGTTACCAGGTTACCGAGTTACTGTTTGCCGGCATCATAGCCTTCCCTGTCTATGCGCTTTGCTATCACTACCGCCTGTTCGAGCTGGAACTGAACTGGTTGACCGGATTCCTGACCTTCCTGGGCGTGGATTTCTGCTTTTACTGGATGCACCGGGCCAGCCATCGCATGCGCTGGTTCTGGGCGGCCCACGTGGTGCACCATTCCTCCGAACGCATGAACTTTTCCACTGCCATGCGCCAGAACGCCACCAACATTTTCAACTGCATGTGGGTGTTCTACCTGCCCATGGCCCTGATCGGCTTCAACCCGGTGTGGATCGGCGTGGCCTATGCCTTCTCGCTGGTGTACCAGTTCTTTGTGCACACCACGCTGGTGGGCCGGCTGCCCGGCTGGATCGAACGGGTGTTCAATACCCCCAGCCACCACCGTGTACACCATGGCCGCAATCCGGAATACATTGACCGCAACTACGGCGGCACCCTGATCATCTGGGACCGGCTGTTCGGCACCTTTGCCCCGGAAAACGATACCAATCCGCCGGAGTACGGCATCACCCGGCAAATCCATTCCACCAACCTGATTGTGCTCTGGACCCACGAATATGTGGACATGTTCCGCGACATGAGCCGCCCGGGCGGTCTACTCTCCCGTCTCGGACATTTGTGGCGACCACCGGAGTGGCAGCGCCCGACCACCAGCAACAGCGAACAACCGGGCACCCTGCATGAGCGAAACCACCCTGAACCTGACCACCACTGACGGACACCGGATAACCGGCACCCTGTTTTGCCCGGACACCCCCGGCGCCGTCCTGGTGATCAGCCACGGCATGGCCGAGCACGGCAACCGCTATGCCGGCCTGGCCCGCTGGCTGGGTACTCAGGGCGTGGCGGTTGTCACCTATCACCACCGGGGCCATGGACCGGACTGCCGTCCGGAAGACCTGGGCCACTACGCAGACCATCAGGGCTGGCAGAAAGTGGTGGACGATCTCGGCCTGGTGGTGGATCACATCCGCCAGCAGTTTCCGGAGCTGCCGGTCACCCTGCTGGGCCACAGCATGGGGTCGTTCATCGCCCAGAGCTATGCTGCGCAGCACGGCGACAAGCTCGACACACTGGTGCTCAGTGCCACCAACCGCATTCACAAACCCCAGCTGCGGGCGTCCGCCGCACTGGTCTGGCTGATCCGTCTGCTGCGGGGCCGCCGGCACCACAGCAAACTCATAAGCGCCATGACCTTCGGCCAGTTCAACCGGCACTTCCGCCCTAACCGTACCGACTGCGACTGGCTCAGCCGGGACCCGCAACAAGTGGACCGCTACCGGGCAGATCCGCTGTGCGGGTTCGAGTGCAGCGCCGGCCTGTGGCATGATTTCATCACTGGTATGCTTGGCATCAATCCCGGACAATGGCCGCAGGATCTTCCGGTACACCTGTTTGCCGGCACCGATGACCCGGTGGGCGAGATGGGCAAGGGTATCCGCCAGCACTTCCGGGCGATCCGCGAAGCCGGCATCCAGAAGGTGACCTTCCGGCTGTTTGGCGGAGGCCGCCACGAGATGCTGAATGAACTCAATGCCGAGGACGTATGGCAACACATTCTGCAATGTATTCCGGTTCGGGAAAACGCCTGCACCGAGCCCTTGCCGGCCTGATCGGCACTGCCCTGCTTGTTTTCCATTCTGCAGCCCTCGCGGAAACGGCCACCCTGGCGGTAGCCGCCAACTTCACCGGCACCATGAACCGGCTGGCGCCGTTGTTCGAACAACAGACCGGTCACCAGTTGCGCATCAGCTACGGCTCTACCGGCAAACTCTATGCCCAGATCCGCCATCGCGCGCCGTTTGATGCCTTTATGGCGGCAGACCGGGAACGCCCCCGGTTACTGGAACAACAGGGGCTGGCGGTCGCCGGCACAGGATTTGACTATGCCGAGGGCCGGCTGGCGCTCTGGAGCAGAACCCCCGATCTGTTTACCGATGGCACGGCCTGGCTGGCCCGACAACCCGAGCGGCTGGCCATCGGCAACCCGAAAACCGCCCCTTACGGCATCGCTGCCATGGAAGTGCTGGAGAATCTCGGGCTCGCACAAGCCCTCCGGCCCGCGCTGGTCAGCGGCGACTCCATTGCCCAGACCTTCCAGTTTGTCGCCACCGGCAATGCCGTCTCAGGGTTTGTAGCACTGGCCCAAACGCGGGCATGGAAGGAGGAAGGCTCCCTGTGGCTGGTACCGAATGATCTGCACACGCCCATCAGGCAACAGGCTGTTTTGCTGGGCCACGGCGAGGATAATCCGGCGGCCCGGGCGTGGATGTTGTTTCTCGCCAGCGAACCGGCACAGGCGATCATCCGTGAAGACGGCTACGATATTCCTGAACAGCCCAACCACTGAACTGGCGGAGACTTCATGAGCCCGGAATGGCAGGCCGTCTGGCTGACCCTGAAACTGGCAGGCATCACCACCGCACTGCTGCTGGTGATTGGTACGCCTATCGCCTGGTGGCTGGCCCGCACCGGGCACTGGCTGCGCCAGCCGGTTTCGGCCGTGGTTGCACTGCCACTGGTACTGCCACCCACGGTGCTGGGTTTTTACCTGCTGATCGTTATGGGCCCGGACGGTGCCCTGGGCCGCCTGATGGAGAACCTCGGGCTTGGCCTCCTGCCCTTTACCTTCGAAGGGCTGGTGCTGGCGTCGGTTATCTATTCCCTGCCCTTTACCGTCCAGCCCCTGCAAACCGCTTTCCTGACCATCAACCAGAGCCTGCTGGAGACCGCCGCCACCTTGCGGGCTTCGCCCCGGGATCGGTTTTTCTCGGTTGTGATTCCGCTGGCGCGTCCGGGCTTTCTGACTGCCGCGGTACTGACCTTTGCCCACACCGTGGGTGAATTCGGGGTGGTGCTGATGATTGGCGGCAACATTCCGGGAGAAACCAAGGTCTTGTCGGTGGCCATCTTCGACCATGTGGAAGCCCTTGAGTACACCCAGGCCCACTGGCTGTCTGCCGGCATGGTGGCGTTTTCCTTTGTGGTGCTGGTCAGCCTGTACGCCCTGAATGGCCGCTACCAGCCGGGAGTGGTGAAATGACCGGTACCGTCAACGCCTGCCTCCGGTGCCAGCTGGGGGACTTCACCCTGGATGTAGATCTGACCCTGCCCGGCTCCGGGATAACCGCGATCTTCGGCCACTCCGGGTGTGGCAAGACCACCCTGCTGCGCTGCATCGCCGGCCTGCAGCCTGCCGAGGGTCACCTGAGCGTGCTGGGCGAACCCTGGCAGGCCGGAAAACTCAGCCGGCCCGTGCACCACCGGCCCCTGGCCTATGTGTTCCAGGAAACCAACCTGTTTCCCCACCTGTCGGTGCGTAAAAACCTGCTGTACGGATACCGGCGGGTGCCCAAAGCCCACCGGAAAATAGAACCTGAACAGGTGCACCAGTGGCTCGGCCTGTCGCCCCTGCTGGAGCGGATGCCGGCCGGGTTATCCGGCGGGGAGCGCCAGCGGGTGGCCATCGGCCGGGCCCTGCTCACCAGCCCCCGACTGCTGCTGATGGACGAGCCCCTGACGGCCCTGGACCAGCAGAGCAAACAGGACATCCTGCCCTACCTGGAACGGCTGCGGGACAGCCTGGAGCTGCCGGTGCTCTACGTATCCCACTCCACCGTCGAGGTGGCCCGGCTGGCAGATCATATCGTGATGATGGATCAGGGCCGGGTGGTTGCCCAGGGCCCGCTGCAGGAAACCCTGGCCCACACCGATCACCCGTTCCGGCTGGAAGAAAATGCAGGGGTTATTCTGAAAGGCAAGATTATCGAGGTGGATACCCGCTGGCACCTGTGCCGGCTGGCGTTCGATGGCGGCGAACTCTGGCTGCGCCACCATGATCACCTGAGTGAGGGAATGACTGTGCGGGTACAGGTTCTGGCCCGGGATATCAGCCTTGCCCTGGAGGAAAATCCGGTCCAGAGCATCCAGAACCTGTTACCGGCCTGTATCGACCAGATTGATACCGAGGTAACCCCCGGCACCAGCCTGGTACGCCTGGGAGCCGGGCCAACCGCTTTCCTGGCCCGCCTGACCACCCGCTCCCTGCACCAGCTGCAACTGGAGCAGGGCCAGCAGGTTTGGATGCAGATTAAATCCGTCGCCCTGATGGACTGACCTTACCGGGTGCCGAACACCACCATGGTCTTGCCTTTCACCCGCACCAGGCCCTGATCTTCGAGGGTTTTCAGTACCCGGCCCACCATTTCTCGGGAACAGCCGACAATGCGGCCGATTTCCTGGCGGGTGATCTTGATCTGCATGCCGTCCGGGTGGGTCATGGCATCCGGCTCCTTGCACAGGTCCAGCAGGGTACGGGCCACCCGACCGGTTACGTCCAGGAAGGCCAGGTCACCCACTTTGCGAGTGGTCTGGCGCAGGCGCGTTGCCATCTGCTCACCGATGAAATACAGCACCCGCGGATCCTGCTGGGCGATTTCCCGGAACTTGGTGTAGCTGATTTCCGCCACTTCACACTCGGTCTTGGCCTTGACCCAGGCACTGCGGGAATCCATGTTATCGAACAGACCCATTTCGCCGAAAAAGTCCCCGGCGTTCAGGTAGGCCATGATCATCTCCCGGCCATCGTCGTCTTCAATGATAACGGTCACCGAACCCTTGACGATGTAAAACAGGGAGTCACTTTTGTCGCCTGCATAGATGATGGTGCTTTTGGCGGGATAGCGCCGGCGATGGCATTGGGAAAGAAAATAATCGAGATGCTTGGTCTTCTGCTCAACCGGCTTGACGATAGTAGCCATAATGCGAGACGTGCCTCCTCAGAGTCTGGCAGTGCTTATCTTTTTATATCCCCGCTTTTCCCTGCAGGTTAGGGTTTTTACTGATGTGCCCGGCAACTTATAACAAGAAGGCCGGTTGCGGGCAACTGTGCTAGCCCGGATTTCTCATAGTGCTCCAACAACCTTCGCAGACCAAGCCTGGTAGTGCCAGATCCGAGTGGTCATGGTCGAAGTTGGCGATTATTTAGCCAGTTTCCGGCATTCAGGCACAACTCCCCCTTTCCCCCAT
>NZ_JBSXOP010000084.1:0-75542 GCF_056859535.1 Marinobacter sp. L-46 | reverse complement strand
ATAAAACGCACTTAAATCCAACTCCTCGACGACATCACTGACAAAATAGGCCAGATGCCCCTCAGGCAGCCACTCGTTCAGGCTCGGGGGAAGAAGCAGTTCCTGGCCAGGCGAATACGGGCGGAAAGTGGTTCCCATCAGTCATCCTGTTGCTGAAGAATTTTGATCTATTGTGCCAGAATGTAGCTTCTGCCGCGCAGACTCCTAGGAGGTTGATTTATGCCCGGACTGTTCAGGCTGCAATGGCTGGTTCCGGGTATCTGTGCCCTGTTTCTGGCTGGATGTAACCCGTTCTCCGAAGCCAGGCCGATGATGACCGAGTACCTGGAGCGCCTTGCCCGGGTACTTGAAGCCCCCGTTGTTTCCCTGCCTGAAGAGTTGCCGCCGGCATCGCAATTACCCCGCCGCCGTGACCGCGTGCTGGACATGCCGGAACTGGACATCGGCATGCTCGAATTCCTGTCGCTGTATGGCTGTGAGCTGCAGTATGTGGTGGGTGAGAAGAACTCAGTCATGGGCAAGGTGATGCAGCCGGTAAACCGCCTGCGGTACGAGGTACGTTTTATCCGCGCCGCGGAAGACTGTCTGCCGGAGGTGGATGATGAAGAGCTTGGGGAAACCCTTGTTAAAGCGATCGAGAGCAAGCGGGATTCGTTGCCCAGAGCTGTCTGGAACGCCACCTGGGGTACCGAGGAAATCGAGAACCTGTTTACCCTCAGTAAAGGTTATTACCCCGTGGGTGAAGGCCAGCTTCCGGTATCCGACCTGGTGCGGGACCTGGAGCAATTAAACCAGACAGTGGCGGCCTTGTTGCGCCAGCGGCTTGACGTTTCCCTGGACAACCTGGGCGCTATTCACCAGCGCTGGCAGGCCGAATACCGGGCCGGGCAACTGGTTAACAGTGCCCGCTTGCTCATTGCCACGCTGAATACCGGCACCGAAGTGCTTCAGGCCAGGCTGGCAGAACGGCCGCTATGCCTTAACGGGAAACCGAACAACCAGTCCGACATCGTTCGCAGTTTTTTCTTCAGTGTGTACATCGGTGAGGTTCAGCCCTACATGAGTGATGTCAGCCGGGCGGCCGATACCCTGATTGCGGGTTTCGCAGAGCTGGCGGCAAAGCAGGAAGCGCAAATGCCGGAAGTCTTTGGTGACTGGGCTCGCCGGCACCTGCAGGCTGGTGAGGAAGGCAGTCTCTGGCATCAGCTTGATGGCGCGATGATGCGCCACACACGCCACTGGCAGCAACTGCTGGAACAATGCGGGCTGAGGCCGGGTGCCTGACAGCCCGCACTGGCTATAACCGGCGTTAGCCCGCCGCCACTGGCCGGTTCACTTTCAGGTGCACCATGGCCACGGTGAACAGCAGGAAGGTGAGAATAGTCATAACCACTGGCCCTGCAGCACCTTCGCTCAGCCAGGCCGAAACCACCGCCTGGGTAAAGTAGAAGATCAGTACAAAGGCCATCCAGATATAGCCCCGGTTATGACCGCGGAAAACCGGCACCGCAAACGCCAGCAGCGGCAGGAGTTTGACCGTCAGCATCAGGGAAATCGAGACGCCTTCCACGGGTGCCGGGTAGAAGGTCGTCAGTAGCAAGCCGGCCAGCACCGAGATGTACAGGGCGATGGTCAGGCGTGCCGTGGTTTTTGCTTTGTCGTTGTGGAGCATAGAAGGTTCCGGGTGGTGGATTTCGAATCAGTCAGCCAGTTTCACGGCCAGCCGGGCCAGCCGTTCGCCAAAGGCCTGGCACAGGACTTTCTCGTGTTCGCTCAAACCTTGCTGGGCACCGGTGCCGGCCCAGTGTGAGGGCCCATAGGGGGTGCCGCCGGTGCTGGTTTCATTCAGGGCGCTCTCCGAGTAGGGCAGGCCGCACAGCACCATGCCGTGGTGCAGCAGAGGCAGCATCATGGTCAGCAGGGTGGTTTCCTGGCCACCATGCAGGCTGCCGGTGGAGGTGAACGCACCGCCGGGCTTGCCGGCGAGCTTGCCGTTCAGCCACAGGTCTCCGGTGCCATCCAGGAAGTGCTTGAGCGGTGCCGCCATATTTCCGAAGCGGGTAGGGCTGCCCAGTGCCAGGCCGGCACAGTTGGCCAGTTCTTCCCGGGTTGCATAGGGGGCGCCGGTATCCGGAACCGGGGGCAGGCTGGCAGTGGTGTCCGGCGACACCGGCGGAACGGTGCGGATCTTCGCTTCCATCCCGCTTACCCGGGCCACGCCCCGGCCAATCTGGGTGGCCATGTCGGCGGTCTGGCCGTTCCGGCTGTAATAAAGAACAAGAATGTACGGGCTGGTATCGCTCATGCCTGGCTCCTGGGCAATGCTTCAGAGAATCTCGAGAACGCTTTCCGGTGGCCGGCCGATGGCCGCCTTGCCGTTGGCCAGTACAATCGGCCGCTCGATCAGTTTGGGGGTGGCCACCATGGCTTTTACCAGCTGTTCACGGCTCAGCTCCGGGTTATCCAGGCCCTGTTCCTTGTATTCGCTTTCCTTGGTGCGCATCAGCTGGCGGGGTTCGCAGCCCAGCAGATCAAGGATATGTAACAGTTCCTGCTCTGTCGGAGGCGTCTCCAGGTAGCGTATAATCTCCGGTTCGATGCCCTTTTGCTGAATCAGCTCAAGGGTCTGCCGTGATTTGGAACACCGTGGGTTATGGAAAATGCGGGTTGGTTCTGTCATGGTCATGCCCGGTTTACAGTAATGGTTGCTGTCCTTTCGAAGGGCGGTAGTCTAACAGGAGGACATCCCTTGCAGTACCCTCGGCCGTTCAGGCGTTTTCTGGCTTTAATTACGCTGGTTTTAGCGGCAGCGACCATCACCGGTTGTGAAAAAACCGAGCTGCAGCGCGCCGACGGTACGGCCGTGAACTGGGATGATTTTCGTGGCCGCTGGGTCTTGGTGAACTACTGGGCAGAATGGTGCAAGCCTTGCCTGGAGGAAATTCCCGAGCTGAATGAACTGGACAAGGCGCCGGACATCTCGGTGCTGGGTGTGAATTTTGATGGCGTTACCGGCACGGCCCTGGAGCAGCTGGGAGAGGAAATGGGCATCGAGTTCCTGATGCTGGGCCAGGACCCGGGCCCGGAATTCGGCTGGAAAATGCCCGTGGGCTTGCCCGCCACGTTTATTGTGGACCCCTCCGGCAACCTGGTTGAAACCCGGTTTGGGCCACAAACCGAAGAAGACATCCGCACATTGATTGGCAACTGACCATGGCAAAGACTTTCGTTCACCTGCGCGTACATTCCGAATATTCCATGGTGGATGGCCTGGTTCGGGTCAAGCCGCTGATCGGCCGCGTGGCGGAGCTGGGCATGCCCGCCGTCGGCCTGACCGAGCAATCCAACATGTGTTCCCTGGTGCGCTTCTACAAGGCCGCCATGGGCGCCGGCGTGAAGCCGATCATCGGTGCGGACCTGTGGCTGGAAAACCCGGATGAGCCGGAAAACCCGTTCCGCCTGACCCTGCTGGCCCGCAACAACGACGGTTACCTCAACCTCACAGAAATCATCTCCCTCGGCTATACCGAAGGCCAGCGCTACGGCAAGCCGATTATCCGCAAGGAATGGCTGGAAGCCCGGCCCGCGGGTCTGATTGCCTTGTCCGGTGCCAAGATGGGGGATGTGGGTAAGGCTTTGCTGGCGGGCAAGCCGGAACTGGCCCGAGAGCGTGCCGAATACTGGATGAACCTGTACCCGGGCAGCTACTACCTGGAGCTGCAGCGTACCGGCCGGGCCGGTGATGAAGACTGCCTGCATATGAGCGTGGAACTGGCAGCTGAACTGGGCCTGCCGGTGGTAGCTACCAACGACGTGCACTTCCTGCAGGCGGACGATTTCGAAGCCCACGAAGCCCGGGTCTGTATTGGTGAAAGCCGGACCCTGGATGACCCCAGGCGGGATCGTCGCTTCAGCGACCAGCAATACCTGCGCAGCGCCGAGGAAATGATCGAGCTGTTCTCGGACATTCCCGAGGCCGTCGAGAACACCGTGGAAATCGCAAAACGCTGTTCTGTGAAAGTGCGCATGGGCGAGTACTTCCTGCCCAACTATCCGATCCCGGATGGCATGACCATGGACGATTACTTCCGCCATGTGTCCGAAGAAGGGCTGGAAGCGCGCCTTGCCAAGACCCTGAGCAAGGACGACCCGGAATACGACCAGAAGCGCGAAGACTATTACAAACGCCTGAAGTTCGAGCTGGATATCATCATCCAGATGGGGTTCCCGGGTTACTTCCTGATCGTTATGGACTTCATCAAGTGGGCCAAGAATAACGGCGTGCCGGTGGGCCCGGGCCGGGGTTCCGGTGCCGGCTCCCTGGTCGCCTATGCGCTGCTGATCACCGACCTGGACCCGCTGGAATACGACTTGCTGTTCGAGCGGTTCCTGAACCCGGAACGGGTATCCATGCCCGACTTCGACGTCGACTTCTGCATGGAAGGCCGGGACCGGGTCATCGAATACACCGCCCAGAAGTACGGCCGGGAAGCGGTTTCCCAGATCATCACCTTCGGTACCATGGCCGCCAAGGCGGTGGTGCGGGACGTTGCCCGGGTGCAGGGCAAATCCTACGGCCTGGCAGACAAGCTCTCCAAGCTGATTCCCTTTGAAGTGGGCATGACCCTCAACAAGGCCATCGAACAGGAGCCCCAGCTCAAGGAATTCCTGGAGCAGGATGAAGAAGCCCAGGAAATCTGGGAAATGGCCCTGAAGCTTGAAGGCGTGTGCCGGAACGCCGGTAAACACGCAGGGGGTGTGGTGATCGCGCCCACCAAGATTACGGATTTCTCGCCGCTGTATTGCGACGATGAGGGCGGAAGCCTGGTCACCCAGTTCGATAAAGGGGATGTGGAAGACGCCGGGCTGGTGAAGTTCGACTTCCTGGGTCTGCGGACCCTGACCATCATCAAGTGGGCCCTGGGCATGATCAACCCGCGCCGGCAAGAGCGCGGGCTTGGTGACCTGGACATCAGCACCATTCCGCTGGATGACAAGCCCTCGTTCGACCTGTTGAAAAAGGCCGAGACCACCGCGGTGTTCCAGCTGGAATCCCGCGGCATGAAAGACCTGATCCGCCGCCTGCAGCCGGACTCCCTGGAAGACATGATCGCCCTGGTGGCCCTGTTCCGCCCGGGGCCGCTGCAGTCCGGCATGGTAGACGACTTTATCGACCGTAAGCATGGCCGCCAGCCGATGTCTTACCCGCACCCGGATTATCAGTATCAAGGCCTGAAGCCGGTATTGGAGCCCACTTACGGGGTCATCCTGTACCAGGAGCAGGTCATGCAGATTGCCCAGGTGATGGCCGGCTATACGCTGGGCGGTGCCGACATGCTGCGCCGGGCCATGGGTAAGAAAAAGCCGGAGGAGATGGAGAAACAGAAGGCCATCTTCCTGGACGGTTGTGAGAACAACGGCATCGACAAGACCCTGGCCGAGAACATCTTCGACCTGGTTGAGAAATTCGCCGGCTACGGCTTCAACAAATCGCACTCTGCAGCCTACGCGCTGGTGTCCTACCAGACCCTGTGGCTGAAAACCCACTACCCGGCCGAATTCATGGCTGCGGTACTCACCGCCGATATGCAGAACACCGACAAGGTGGTCACGCTGGTGGAAGAGTGCCGTAACATGAAGCTGGACCTGCTGGTACCGGATGTCAGCCGTTCCGCCTACACCTTTACGGTGAATGACGATGGCCAGATTGTTTACGGCCTGGGCGCAATCAAGGGCCTGGGTGAAGGCCCCATCGATAGTATTGTGGAGGCGGCCAAAGACGGCCCGTTCCATGATATTTTCGATTTCTGCCGCCGCATCGACCTGAAGAAAGTGAACAAGCGGGCGATGGAAGCCCTGATCCGCTCCGGCGCCATGGACAAGCTGGGCCCGAGTCGCGCCCAGCTGATGGCGAGCATCGAGAAAGCCATACAGCAGGCGGACCAGCAATCCCGCAACGATGCCGCCGGCATGGTGGATATGTTCGGCGAAATGCTCGAAGGCGGCGGCGAAGACGGTGATCCCTACGCGGATGTGGCCAACGTGCGCGAGTGGCCGGAGAAAGAACGGCTCAAGGGTGAGAAAGATACCCTGGGCATTTACCTCACCGGCCATCCGTTCGATGAATACGAACGGGAAGTGCGGCGCTTTGTCCGTAATTCCATTGCCGACCTGAAGCCCAACAAGTCGCCCCAGCGGGTGGCCGGGCTGGTGGTGGCCCAGCGCACCATGAAAACCCGTACCGGCTCCACCATGTGCTTTATCACCCTGGATGACCGCAGTGCCCGTATCGAGGCCACTCTGTTCTCGGAAGCATTCTTTGAAAACCGCGAGCTGTTGCAGTCGGACCAGGTGATTGTGGTGGAAGGGCAGGTCAGCCACGACGATTACTCTGGCCAGATGAAAATGCGGGTTAGCTCGGTGATGGATGTGGCGACCGCCCGGCAGCAGTTCAGCCGGGGTATCCGGCTGGCCCTGCATGCTGACCAGCTGCAGAACGGCCTGCTGGATAAACTCGACGACACGCTGCGGCCGTTCCGTAACGAAGGCAGCCCGGTGTGGATCGAATACAGCAGTGCCGAGGCCAGCACCCGGATTGAGCTGGGGCCGTCCTGGCGGGTGCAGCCCGATGACAACCTGTTGTTCGAGTTGAAACACCTGGTGGGAGAGAAGTCGGTGGAGTTGGTCTATGATTAAGACCAATGTCCGCTTTAGTTGAGCGTTTTGCGCTGCTATCTTTGTCTCAAATTCTGGTTATGGTGGGTTGACCGCCCACCTGGCAAGCAAATGATGGAACATCATGAACCCTAATTACCTGGATTTCGAACAGCCGATCGCCGACCTGGAAGCCAAGATTGAAGAGCTTCGCATGGTGGGTAACGACACCGACATCAATATCACTGATGAAATCAGCCGTCTGAAGAAGAAAAGCGTCAGCCTGACGGAAACCATCTTTTCAGACCTCAAGCCCTGGGACGTAGCCCGCCTGGCCCGCCATCCGCGCCGCCCCTACACCCAGGACTATATCGACCTGATTTTTGAAGATTTTGACGAACTGCACGGCGACCGTCGCTATGCGGATGATTTGTCCATCATTGGCGGCACTGCTCGCCTGGACAACAAGCCCGTGATGGTGATTGGTCACCAGAAAGGCCGCGAAGTGCGTGACAAGGTCAAGCGCAACTTCGGCATGCCGCGCCCGGAAGGCTACCGCAAGGCCCTGCGCCTGATGGAAATGGCCGAGCGCTTCAAGATGCCGATACTGACCTTTATCGATACTCCGGGTGCCTATCCTGGTATTGGCGCCGAAGAGCGTGGCCAGAGTGAGGCCATCGCCTTTAACCTGGCGGTGATGTCGCGCCTGAAAACCCCCGTTATCTCCACCGTAATCGGTGAGGGTGGCTCCGGTGGTGCACTGGCCATTGGCGTGTGCGACCAGCTGAACATGCTTCAGTACTCAACCTACGCGGTTATCTCCCCTGAGGGTTGCGCGTCGATTTTGTGGAAGAGTGCGGAGTATGCCTCCCAGGCTGCGGAAGCTATGGGTGTAACTGCCCAGCGCCTGAAAGAGCTGGGTGTTGCGGACAACGTGATTGCGGAGCCCCTGGGTGGTGCCCACCGCAATCCGGAAAAAATGGCCGAGACCCTGAAAACGACCTTGGGTCAGGGCATTGACGAGCTGAGCCGTTTACCCCTGGACGAGCTGGTAAGCCGCCGTTACGAGCGCTTAACCAAGTATGAAGGCGGGCGGTAACACCGCCCGGGCTTCTGGCTGGCCCGGCGACCTGCTCGGGCCGGTCAGTCAACTTCCCGAATATTCCCGCCTCTGGGTGGCCTTCAGCGGCGGCCTGGATTCCACGCTGTTATTGCAGGCTGCCTCTGCCTGCCACCCCTCTGTTACTGCCCTACACATCAATCATCAGCTCCAGCCCAATCATCAGCAGACCGAGCAATTCTGCCGGGATGTCTGCGAGCAGCTGGGTGTTGAATTGTCCGTTGCGCGGGTGGATGTCCCGGTTGGTGCCAGGGGTGCTGGCGGCCTGGAAGATGCGGCCCGTACAGCCCGTTATGAGGTGTTTCACAACACCCTGAACCCGGGCGACATGTTATTGATGGCCCACCACGCCGATGACCAGGCAGAAACGGTCCTTTTCCGGCTGTTGCGGGGTTCCGGCGTCAGCGGTCTGGCCGGAATGCCGAAAACGCGGCCGTTAGGCGAGGGCGCCCTCTACCGGCCCTGGCTCGAGGTCAGTCGGGACAGGTTGGAGCAGGTGGCAACGGAGCTTGGCGTGCGCTGGGTGGAAGACCCCAGCAACCAGAGCCGGCAATTCGACCGCAATTACCTGCGCCACAGTGTTCTGCCTGGCCTGAAGGACCGTTGGCCCGGTTTGTTGAAGCGGGTTGCCCACAGCGCCCGATCCTGCGCCGAAAGTGACCAGCTGAATCAACGCCTGGCGGAGCTTCAGTGGCAGATCTGTTCCGATAGCGGCCGCCTGGCGATTGAGCCGTTCTCCGCCCTGAGTGCCCCCGAGCGCCGTAACCTGGTGCGTTGGTGGATTCAGCGCGAGGGTTTCCCGCCGCCGGCTTTGGCGAACTGGGACCAGGTTCTGGCAGAACTGCTTGGCGCCGGAGAGGATCGGGAGCCGGAACTCCGGGGCGCTGGATTCAGCCTGCGCCGTTACCGGGGGCATATCTACCTGGTGCCGGATAATCCTCCCGCGCCAGAGCCAGTAGCGCTTACCCCCGGGTCGCCAGTGCGTTGGTCCGGCTGGTTGCTGTCGCTGGAAGCGGTTGCCCGGGCGGAACAGCAAACAACACCGCCGCCAATAAGGGTATCTACGAGGCAGGGTGGTGAGCGGGTCCGGCTGGCCCGGGGTAAGCCCTCCCGTGCGTTGAAAAACTGGCTTCAGGAACAGTCCGTTCCACCCTGGGAGCGCTCAGTATTACCGCTGGTCTGGCGGCAAACCAGCGAGGGCGAAGAGCTGATCGGGATTGGCGATTTGTGGTGTTCTGAACAATACTCGGGAGGCGCCCCTGCCACCGGCTGGCGGCTGATTGTGGAGAGGGATTGTGATTGAGTACAGAGGGGCTTTCTGGTAGTCTGGCGTCCCATCTTGAGATGAACAATCTCCCTCCTTCACCGAACCAGATAATCACGGAATCTGCATGACGCGTTATATTTTCGTCACCGGCGGTGTCGTGTCCTCATTAGGCAAAGGTATTGCGTCTGCCTCACTGGCAGCCATCCTCGAGGCACGCGGCCTGAAGGTCACTATTCTCAAGCTGGACCCGTACATCAACGTGGACCCCGGCACCATGAGCCCGTTCCAGCACGGTGAGGTTTTTGTCACCGAAGACGGCGCGGAAACCGACCTTGACCTGGGCCACTACGAACGCTTTATTCGTACCCCCATGAGCAAGCGCAATAACTTCACCACCGGCCGGGTGTACGAAGAAGTTATCCGCAAAGAGCGTCGCGGTGATTATCTTGGCGGTACCGTGCAGGTGATCCCGCACATTACCGACGAAATCAAACGCCGTGTGGTTGAAGGCGCAGCCGGTGCCGACGTGGCACTGATTGAAGTCGGCGGCACAGTGGGCGATATCGAATCCCTGCCGTTCCTCGAAGCCTGTCGCCAGCTGAAGGTGGAAGTAGGCTCTCAGCGTGCCCTGTTCATGCACCTGACCCTGGTGCCCTACATTGCCACCGCCGGCGAGATCAAAACCAAGCCGACCCAGCATTCCGTGAAAGAAATGCGCTCCATCGGCCTGCAGCCGGACATCCTGCTGTGCCGTTCCGAGCACGAAGTGGATGCCAGCTCCCGTCGCAAGATTGCTCTGTTCACCAACGTGGAAGAGCGTGCGGTCATCCCGATGCAGGATGCCAAGTCCATCTACGCCATTCCGCGCATGCTGCACGAATACGGCCTGGACCAGCTGGTTATCGAGCGCTTCGGCCTGGATGCCCGTGAAGCAGACCTGGGCGAGTGGGACGCTGTTGTGGAATCCCTGATGAATCCGCAGCAGGAAGTCACCATCGCCATGGTCGGTAAGTACATGGAACTGCTGGACGCCTACAAATCCCTGATCGAGTCCCTGCTGCACGCGGGCATCAAGACCCGCACCAAGGTGAACATCAACTACATCGATTCCGAAGACATCGAGCGTGACGGCACCGCCGTGCTGGAATCTGCAGATGCAATCCTGGTGCCCGGTGGCTTTGGTGAGCGTGGCGTGGAAGGAAAGATCCGCACGGTTCAGTACGCCCGTGAGAACAAGGTTCCGTATCTGGGCATCTGCCTGGGTATGCAGGTGGCGGTTATCGAATACGCCCGTAACGTGGCCGGCCTGAAAGACGCCCACAGCACCGAGTTCCGTGAGCACACCCCGGAGCCGGTCGTCGGCCTGATTACCGAGTGGCTCGACGCCAGCGGTGCTACCGAAGCACGCACCGAAGCCTCTGACCTTGGTGGCACCATGCGCCTTGGCGCCCAGGATTGCGTACTGACGGACGGCTCCAGCATCGCCGCCTGCTACGGCAAGAAAACCATTCGCGAACGTCATCGCCACCGTTACGAAGTCAACAACCACTTCCTGCCAAAGCTGGAAGAGGCTGGCCTGATCATCTCCGGCCGCTCCGCTGACGGCAAACTGGTTGAAGTGGTGGAAGCGCCGGAACATCCGTGGTTCGTGGCGTGCCAGTTCCACCCGGAATTCACCTCGACACCCCGCGACGGCCACCCGCTGTTCAAGGGCTTTGTTGAGGCAGCACTGGCCAACAAAAAGGGATCCTGAGCATGGCCCGCAGCAACCTGAACGTCTCGGGAATCGAAATCGCCAACGACAAGCCCTTTGTGCTGTTCGGCGGCATGAACGTACTCGAGTCCAGGGAATTGGCGTTTGAAGTGGTCGAAAAGTACGTGGATGTCTGCAACAGACTGGGCATCCCGTACGTGTTCAAAGCCTCCTTCGACAAGGCCAACCGCTCGTCCATCAACTCCTTCCGGGGCCCCGGCCTCGAGAAGGGGTTGCAGATCCTGGCTGACATCAAAAGCAAATTCGGCGTGCCCATCATCTCTGACGTGCACGAACCGGAGCAGGCGGCGCCTGCAGCTGAAGTCTGCGACATCATCCAGTTACCGGCATTCCTGAGCCGCCAGACCGATCTGGTCGTGGCCATGGCCAAAACTGGCGCGGTCATCAACATCAAGAAAGCCCAGTTCCTGGCCCCCCAGGAAATGAAGCACATCATCACCAAGTGTGAAGAAGCCGGCAACGACCAGGTTATCCTGTGCGAGCGCGGCAGCAGCTTCGGCTACAACAACCTGGTGGTGGACATGCTCGGCTTTGGTATCATGAAACAGATGAACGTGCCGGTGTTCTTCGACGTCACCCACGCCCTGCAGATGCCCGGCGGCCGTGCCGACTCCGCCGGCGGGCGGCGTGCCCAGGTCACCGACCTGGCCCTGGCCGGAATGTCTCAGGGCCTGGCAGGTTTGTTCCTGGAAGCCCATCCTGACCCGGACAAGGCTATGTGTGACGGCCCCTGTGCCCTGCGCCTGAGCCAGCTGGAGCCGTTCCTGGGGCGCGTGAAAGCTGTGGATGACCTGGTAAAAAGTTTTAAACCTATCGACACCGCCTGATTGGCGGTGTCGGCTATTTGAAAGACCGCATATTCCTGAGGTTGCCAAACCTGACGGCATACTGCGGACTACGAGAGCGAATGACTGGAAAGCCTTGGCGAAAATTTCGAAGGCCAAGGATGGCCTGAGAGAAGCGCACATGGATGTGCTCGTAGCGGTTTTCGCCAAGGCTTTCCAGTTGTTCGCTCCGGCACCAAATTAAAAGTTAAGACTGGAGAAACAACCGAATGACCAAGATTGCCAACATCAAAGCCCGTGAGGTTCTGGATTCCCGCGGCAACCCTACCGTTGAAGCCGATGTTATTCTGGAAGACGGCACCATCGGCACCGCTTGTGCGCCTTCTGGTGCATCCACCGGTTCCCGCGAGGCGTTGGAGCTGCGTGATGGTGATGCTTCTCGTTATCTGGGTAAGGGCGTCCTGAAAGCGGTTGATGCGGTAAACTGCAAGATTCGTGATGCATTGGTCGGTAAAGATTCTGCGGATCAGCGTGGTCTGGACCAGGTTATGCTGGACCTGGACGGCACTGAGAACAAAGCTAACCTGGGCGCCAACGCTATCCTGGCAGTTTCCCTCGCAGCGGCCAAGGCGGCTGCTATTTCCCTGAAGAAGCCACTGTACGCCCACATCGCTGATATCAACGGCACCTCCGGCAAGTTCTCCATGCCGGTTCCGATGATGAACATCCTGAACGGTGGTGAGCACGCGGATAATAACGTCGACATCCAGGAATTCATGGTTCAGCCGGTTGCTGTTAAAAGCTTCGCTGAAGCCCTGCGTGTCGGTGCCGAGATTTTCCATAGCCTGAAGAAGGTACTGAAGGCTCAGGGCCTGAACACTGCCGTAGGCGACGAAGGTGGTTTTGCACCGAACCTGCCGTCTAACGAAGCAGCCCTTGCTGCCATCAAGCAGGCGGTTGAAGATGCGGGCTACGAGCTGGGCAAAGACGTGACCCTGGCCCTGGACTGTGCCTCTTCCGAATTCTACAAGGACGGTCAGTACCAGCTGTCCGGTGAAGGCAAGAGCTTTGATTCAGAAGGCTTTGCTGATTACCTGGCCGGCCTGTGCGAGCGCTATCCGATTGTGTCCATCGAAGACGGTATGGACGAGAGTGACTGGGACGGTTGGAAGGTTCTGACTGATAAGCTCGGCAGCAAGGTTCAGCTGGTGGGTGATGACCTTTTCGTAACCAACACCAAGATCCTGAAGCAGGGCATCGAGAAGGGTGTGGGCAATTCCATCCTGATCAAGTTCAACCAGATTGGTAGCCTGTCCGAGACTCTGGACGCTATCAAGATGGCTCAGGACGCCGGCTACACGGCGGTGATTTCCCACCGTTCCGGTGAAACCGAAGATACCACCATTGCTGACCTGGCGGTTGCTACCTGCGCAGGCCAGATCAAGACTGGTTCTCTGTGCCGTTCTGACCGGGTTGCCAAGTACAACCAGCTGCTGCGCATTGAAGAAGCGCTGGAAGGCAAGGCACCTTACCGCGGCCTGAGCGAAATCAAGGGTCAGGGCTGAGTTTTACCGATAAACTTTGACCTGTCGGCATTCGCTGGCAGGTAACAAAGTGTTAAGGCCATCGCGTTCCGGATGAAAATTCGGAAACGATGGCCTTTTTGTACAGTGACTTACAAGAATTTGTTGCTAATCTACTATAAGGTCTATACTTGACGGTCGTAGATACCGTTTAATCTGGTTAAATTCTGAGCTGATCTGACATGAAAACGCTTTGGGCCATTCTGGTTGTGCTGATTCTCCTGCTGCAGGTTCGCCTGTGGGTCGGGGAGGGTAGCTTTGCGCAGGTTTGGTCGCTGGAGAATTCGATTGCTGAGCAGCGGGCGGAGAATGCCGGGTTGGCGGCGCGTAATGACCGGCTGTATGCGGAGGTGCGGAACCTTCGTAATGAGCAGGGTGCTGTGGAAGAGCGGGCCCGCATGAATCTGGGTCTTATTCGCGAAGACGAGACTTTTTTTCTCGTAGTCGAGAACTGATTTCGGCATTGGGTGCTCCGAGCACCGGGGAGTGTCTCTCCGGGAACCGCTACGAGCACATCCATGTGCGCTTCTCTCAGGCCATCCATGGCCTTCGAAATTCCCGGAGAGACACTCCCCGGCGCTCTCCTGACATAGTGCGGGCCTTCCGATTATGAAATCTCAACTTTGGCTTGTTGTTCCTGCCGCCGGCATAGGCCAGCGCATGAAAGCTGAATGTCCCAAGCAGTACCTCAAGATCAATAACCGTTTTATCCTCGATATCACGCTCTCCCGTTTACTGGATAACGCACCGTTCAAGGGGTGCATGGTGCCGCTGAATCCGGCTGATCACTGGTGGCCGGATAGTGAATCTTCCAGAGACGATCGCATCCAGACCTGTACCGGTGGCAAGGAGCGGGCGGATTCGGTGCTTTCGGCGTTGCATGCGTTGGCGGAGCAGGCGGAGGATTCTGACTGGGTGCTGGTGCATGATGCGGCTCGGCCTTGTCTGCATGGCCATGACCTTTCCAATCTGATTGATACCCTGTCTGAGCACCCGGTTGGTGGGCTTTTGGCGGCGCCGGTGGCGGATACGTTGAAGCTGGCGGGTGGCGGTGTGCAGCCCGAAGTGGAGGAAACGGTGGACCGGAGCCGGTTGTGGCGGGCGTTGACGCCGCAGATGTTCCGGTTTGGTGCATTGCGGGCGGCGCTGGAGTCTTGTCTTGAAAACAATCAGCCGGTCACCGATGAGTCCTCTGCCATGGAGTTTTCCGGTAAGATGCCTGTTCTGGTGGAAGGGCGGCCGGATAATCTGAAGATTACGGTGCCGTCTGACCTTGCTCTGGCCGAGTTTATTCTGGGCCGGCTGTAGGGTTTTCCCGCCTCTCGTTTATTTCTGTTTTTTTCGGAGACGATCATGCGCATTGGTCAGGGCTTTGATGTCCATGCCTTTGGTGAGGGTGATGCTGTCATTCTCGGTGGTGTTGAGATTCCCCACAGTCACGGCCTGAAAGCCCATTCGGATGGCGATGTGTTGCTGCATGCGCTGGCGGATGCGCTGCTTGGCGCGGTCGCGCTGGGGGATATCGGGCATCTGTTCCCGGATACCAGTGACGAATGGGCCGGTGCGGATAGCCGGGATTTGCTTCGGCGGGTGATGGCGCGGGTGCTGGAGGAAGGTTTTTCGGTGGTGAACGTGGATACCACCATTATTGCCCAGGCTCCGAAGATGGCGCCCCATGTGGAGGCTATGCGAATGAATATTGCCGAGGACCTGGGGGTGCCGGTGAATCGGGTCAGTGTTAAGGCCACCACCACCGAAAAGCTGGGGTTCACCGGCCGGGGTGAGGGGATTGCTTGCCAGGCGGTGTGCCTGCTTGAGGCGGTCAGCCTGTGACGGATGCTTCGGTAGAGCCACGTTGGCGGCTGGAGTGGCCGGTTTCTTCCGGGCAGCGGGTGGGTTCTGCCCAGTTGAAGGTGTCCCCTGAAGATTTCCGGGTGACCGAGTGTTTGTGGCCGGAGGTCGAAGGCCAGGCCGGTGGTGCCGAAGGTGCCGGTGAGCATCTCTGTGTTCGGCTGGAAAAGTCCAGGGACAATACCGAGTTCGTGGCCCGGGAGCTGGCCCAGCTGGCTGGCTGCAAGGCTTTCGAAGTGGGCTTTTGCGGGTTGAAGGATCGTCATGCGGTAACGTCGCAGTGGTTCAGTCTTTACTGCCCGGGGCGGGAAGCCTCTGATGCGGAATTACTCAGTGCTATTGGCGAGCGCTGGCGTGTTCTGAACTGGCGTCGCCACGCCCGCAAGCTGCGCCGGGGCGAACACCAGGCCAACGGGTTCGAGCTGGTGTTGCGCGAGGTTCAGGGCGACAGGCAGGCAATGGAGGCCGCGTTGGCGTTGCTTGCAGATCGGGGTGCGCCGAATTATTTCGGGCCCCAGCGCTTCGGTTTTCAGGGCGGCAACCTGGAGCGGGCAGTGAATCTCGATGTTACCCGCCTGAACCGGAAGAAGGGCGGTCGTCGTGGCGGTGGCGGAAGCGGTTCGAAAAACGTATTGTACTTTTCGGCGGCACGTTCGTGGTTGTTCAATGAGGTGCTGGCCGCAAGGGTAGAGGCTGGGCACTGGTTTGAAGCGATGGCCGGTGAACCTGCGGTAGACGGCAGCCCTACAGGCCCCCTGTGGGGCGATGGCGGCACCACGGCGAGCGGTGATCAGGAGCAGCTGGAACGAGCCGTTGTGGCAGGTCACCCGGAGTTTGAGCGGCTGTTTCTGAGCACCCGCATGAAGCCCGAGCGCCGGGCTCTGGTTACCCGTCCGGACAATCTTCAGTGGCAATGGCAGGAGGACGATAGCCTCCGGTTACAGTTCGCCTTGCCACCGGGCCAGTACGCCACCACGGTACTGGCCGATGTATTCGAGCTGCAGGACATGAGCCTCAGCCGGGATAATAAGTACTAAGAAAGCTAGCGGAGAACACTGTGCGTATTCTGTTGTCGAATGATGATGGCGTGCATTCGCCTGGCCTGATGGCCCTGTTCGAAGGGTTACAGGGGCTGGGCGAACTTGCCGTGGTTGCCCCGGACCGTGATCACAGCGGGGCCAGCAATTCCCTGACCCTGAGCCGGCCCCTGACGGTAGAAAAGCACCCCAGCGGCTTCTGGTCGGCAGATGGCACGCCCACCGACTGCGTTCACCTGGCTGTTAACGGTCTGTTCGACAAGCCTTTTGACCGGGTGGTTTCCGGTATCAACACCCATGCCAACTTGGGCGACGACATTATCTATTCCGGCACGGTGGCCGCGGCTACAGAAGGCCGTCACCTTGGACTACCCGCTATTGCAGTGTCCCTGGTTAATAATGGTCACTTCCATTATGAAACCGCCGCGCGGGCGGTTCGGCTCCTGCTGGAACACAAGCGCTACCTGGCCCTGGGCCCCCGTTCGATTCTCAATGTGAATGTACCGGACCTGCCCTGGAGTGAGCTGGCTGGTATCCAGGTGACCCGGCTTGGGCATCGTGACCGGGCCGAGGGTGTTGTGCCGGTAACCTGCCCGAGAGGCAAGCGCCGGTACTGGATCGGTGCCGCCGGTGGCGGTGGCGATGCCGGCCCGGGCACGGATTTCCACGCGGTTCAGAACGGCTTCGTTTCGGTGACCCCCGTGCACATCGACATGACCCGGCACGAGGCAATGACCCGACTGCAAGACTGGGTCGATGACCTTGAGGGCTTCGGGGAGGTGTCGCAATGAATGCCCCGCTTGAAGGCATCGGCATGACGTCGCGGCGCACCCGTTTGCGCCTGGTGCAGCGATTGCGGGAAGCGGGTATCGAGTCGGATCGGGTGCTGGAGATTATCGGCCAGGTGCCCCGGCATATCTTTCTGGACGAGGCACTGTCACACCGTGCCTACGAAGACACGTCATTGCCCATCGGTTACGGGCAGACCCTGTCGCAACCTTATATCGTTGCCCGGATGACGGAATTGTTACTTGCCCACGAACCGGAGCGTGTGCTGGAATTGGGAACCGGGTCCGGTTACCAGACTGCGGTGTTGTCCCAGGCGTTCCGTGAAATCTTCAGTGTGGAGCGTATTAAGCCGCTGCAGGATCGGGCCAGGGAGCGTTTGCGGCAACTGAACATTCGTAATGCGATGCTCAAACATGCCGACGGTGGCATGGGCTGGCCCGAAAAAGGTCCGTTTGAGGGCATTATTGTGACGGCGGCGCCGGTAGAGGTGCCCCGGGAATTACTGGATCAGCTGGCCGATGGTGGTGTGCTGATCGCACCGGTAGGGGAGGAGAATCAGGTGCTGGTCGAGATTATCCGAAGGGGCGACAGTTTCGAGCGCCGTGAGCTGGAACCGGTGCGGTTTGTGCCCCTGCTTGGCGGAGTGGTTCGTTAATGGAGCATAGCCCGGACTCATCGGTGAATCGCAGTCACCATCCGGTGGCTGTGTTTTTAAGGGGCATGGCGATGGGCGCGGCGGATATTGTTCCGGGGGTTTCCGGGGGCACCATCGCGTTTATTACCGGCATTTACTTCCGGTTGCTGGAGGCCATCAGTGCGGCCCCGGTAGCCTTCGTGCGCCAGTTTCTGAAAGGTGACATACGCGGCTTCTGGCAAGCGATTGACGGCAGTTTCCTGGTGACCCTGCTGGCTGGTGTGGTTGCCAGTGTGGCCAGCCTGGCTTCTCTGATTACCTGGCTGCTGGACAGCCATCCGATCCTGATCTGGAGCTTTTTCTTCGGCCTGATTGTTGCCTCGGTATGGCACGTGGGGCGCCAGGTCCGTCGTTTTTCGCCGTTCCTGCTGCTGCCTCTCTGTGCCGGAATTGTGTTTGCCTGGTGGGTAACCACGCTGCCGGCCAGTGAAGTGGCACCCTCACAGCTGGCATTTTTCGGAGCCGGGGCCCTGGCCATCTGTGCCATGATCCTGCCCGGCATATCCGGCAGTTTTTTGCTGGTGATTATCGGTATGTACTCGCCGGTACTGGCCGCCATAAAGTCATTCGATGTGGCCCATCTGGGGCTGTTTCTGCTGGGTTGTCTGACCGGGCTGTTGTCTGTGGCCCGGCTGATCACCCTGGCATTCCGGCATTTCCACGACACGGTGCTGGCGCTGCTGACCGGGTTTATGATCGGTGCCCTGAGCAAGGTATGGCCCTGGCAGGAAACCCTGAGCTGGCGCACCAATAGCAAAGGCCAGGAGGTACCCTTGAGCCAGACCCCGGTTGCACCGGACAGCTGGGCCGCTTTAACCGGGCAGGACCCGCAGGTTGTCGTTGCAGCGATGATGGCCCTGGCTGGGTTGGTGCTGGTGCTGGCCCTCGAGTATGCAGGTCGTTTCTCTGCTCAAAGGCAGGGTAAGGCTGGTTAGTAAACCGGGAAAAGTGTTACCTGGTGCACAATTTGATTGTTTCAGAAGGTAACAATCCTGTGTGCCGGGTAACTTGGATTCGATTGTGAATTGTGCGATATATTAACAAGTTAGTCCTGAAACATGAGAAATTGCATCCTGGACGGATGGCTTCTTATACGGTTTTATCATAATCAGGCATTTTTTATACGTGACTCTCTTTAACGGGCGCCATCAAGCAGCATTCCGTGTCAGGGCTTCGGCTTTGACAGGAACCCCGTGCTGCAGGCGCCCCGGTCGCCTGGCGCGAGCAGCCGCCTTGCTCCTGCTCGCCCTCCTGTTGCCCCTATCCGGCTGTAACACGAACGCCATCTATCAGGACAATCTGTACAACCCCCCGGTTTACTGGGGTACCCATGTGGTCAAGAAGGGCGAGAACCTGTACCGAATCGCCTGGCGTTATGGCCGGGACTACCGCGAGCTGGGTAATGCCAATGGCCTGGCGCCGCCCTGGAACCTGCAGGTGGGCCAGGTGCTGCGACTGGACAAGAAAGGCCGGATTCCCGAAAGCACCAGAACGGCATCTGCCCCGCGCAGCACCGCTCCCGCCCCGCGCCCCAAGGCGATAACCCAGCGCCCGAAGGCGACAAAGCCTCCTTCAACCCGCACTACCCGTCCGGCCGGTTCGGCTTCCGGCAGCAGTCAGACGGTGGCCAATGTGCGATGGCACTGGCCGCACGGTGGCACTGTTATTGCAGGATATTCCACATCCGGAAAAGTCAATAAAGGTATTGATATTGCCGGAAAACCCGGGGATGCTGTGAAGGCTGCAGCTAATGGAAATGTGGTTTACGCGGGAAGCGGGTTGCTTGGTTACGGTAACCTGATTATTGTGAATCACAACGAACATTATCTGAGCGCCTACGCACACAACCGCAAGATTCTGGTGCAGGAAGGGGAGGATGTTAAAGCCGGACAGGTAATCGCCGAGCTGGGAAGTACAGGGACAGACAAACCGATGTTGCACTTCGAAATTCGCAAGAATGGCAATCCGGTAGACCCGTCCCGATACCTGCCCAGACGATAAATCAGGGGAGCCGGAAGTTCCCTCGTTGATTACCCGACGTCCTGACTGATACCGCACAAGACAAGAACAAGAATGGCAACGGTGATTGCCAGCCAACAAGCAACTGTCCTGAAGAAAACCAACATTGAAAGCCCGCAATAACAAGAAGTATCGGGCGAAAACAGGATTATTGAGAGGCGGGGTAACGTAATGTCAGCAGAGCAAGAAGACATCATCATTGATCGCGTTGCAGAGATGGAAGACGCAGACGATCATATCTTGGCCGAGGACAAGCCTGATAAGGCCACGGCTGAAGACCCGGTGGCGGAAACCGAAGAGGATATTCCGGCCCAGGGCAAATACTTCACCAGCGCAAAGCAGCTGGATGCCACCCAGTTATACCTTAACGAAATCGGTTTCTCTCCCTTACTGACACCCGAAGAAGAAGTGTACTTTGCGCGCCTGGCCCGTAAGGGCGAAGAGGCTGGTCGCAAGCGCATGATTGAAAGTAACCTTCGGCTGGTGGTCAAGATTGCCCGGCGTTACGTGAACCGCGGGCTCACCCTGTTGGATCTGATCGAAGAAGGTAACCTGGGTCTGATTCGTGCGGTCGAGAAGTTCGACCCGGAGCGGGGCTTCCGGTTCTCTACCTACGCCACCTGGTGGATCCGCCAGACCATCGAGCGGGCGATCATGAACCAGACCCGCACCATCCGTTTGCCGATTCACGTGGTCAAGGAACTGAACCTGTACCTGCGTGCGGCCCGGGAGCTCACCCAGAAGCTGGACCATGAGCCGACGGCGGAAGAGATTGCCCGGATGGTGGATAAGCCGGTCGCAGACGTAAAGCGTATGCTGGGGCTGAACGAACGGGTGGCCTCCATGGATACGCCTATAGGTGTGGGGAGTGACAAGTCCCTGATGGACACTGTGGCCGATGAAGGTGCGTCTGATCCGGCCGATGTGCTGCAGGATGACGATATCTGCTCCAGCCTGGAAACGTGGATAGACCAGCTGAGTGACAAGCAACAGGAAGTGCTGTCTCGCCGTTTCGGTTTGCGGGGTTATCCCATCAGTACCCTGGAAGAGGTGGGGCAGGAGATTGGCCTGACCCGCGAACGTGTACGGCAGATTCAGGTAGAAGCCCTGCGTCGCTTGCGGGAAATCCTGGAGAAGGACGGTCTGTCGGGTAACTTGCTGTTTAACTAACACATCTGACGCACCACACAGGCAAGTCGGTCATGGTCACATGGCCGGCTTTTGTTTAATGTGGCATCAAATGAGAACCAGGTGGTAAATGCCACCGGAACTTCGTTGTTAGAATGGGCCACCGGGCGGAATTCGGGTGTCGACCCGGTGCGAATGAAGCATTCAATAATAACGATCTTAAGGAAGGAAAGGACTATGAAGAAGACTCTTACAGCAGGTTTTGCATCTCTGATTCTCGCCGGCGCCCTGGCCACCCCTGCCCACGCCCTGACCGTAAGCGGTGTGGATGTTCCGGACACCTATTCCGCCATGGGCCAGGAACTGCAACTGAACGGTGCAGGTACCCGCTCCAAGTGGTTCATGGATCTGTACGTTGGTGGCTTGTACGTTGCCGAGAAAGTCAGTGACGGGCAGGCGGTGATTAA
Source organism: Marinobacter sp. L-46 (assembly GCF_056859535.1). NCBI lineage: Bacteria > Pseudomonadati > Pseudomonadota > Gammaproteobacteria > Pseudomonadales > Marinobacteraceae > Marinobacter > Marinobacter sp. L-46. The sequence goes on along the minus strand of NZ_JBSXOP010000084.1, from coordinate 54,374 downwards.
CGCCGACGAGCCTCAGGCAATCACCCTGCATATCACCTCCGGCATGATCACCAGCGAGCGCATGACCGAAGCCACCATGGACGGCTTCAAGTCATCCACCGACGGTGACCTGTCAGCCATCCAGTCTGATGTCGACCAGTTCATGTCCGTGTTCCAGGAAGAAATCAAGGAAGGCGACGTCTTTGACCTGGTCTATGCGCCGGGTGAAGGTGTGCATGTGCTGAAGAACGGCGAGCAGAAAGACACCGTAGGTGACCTGGAGTTCAAGAAGGCCCTGTTTGGTATCTGGCTGTCGGACAAGCCGGCCCAGAAAGACCTGAAAAACAAAATGCTCGGCCAGAACTGAGTTTCTGGAAGGAGTGATGAAAAAGCCGGCGAATGCCGGCTTTTTCGTGTCTGAGGGGACGCGAGTGTTGGTTACTGATAGTCCCGCTTTTGCTTGAATTCGCAAAGGTCTTCGATAATACAGGCACCACATTTGGGCTTGCGGGCGGTACAGGTGTAGCGGCCGTGCAGGATCAGCCAGTGATGGGCGTCCATAAGGAATTCCCTGGGCACCAGTCGTATCAGCCGCTTTTCCACCTCCAGTACGTTCTTGCCAGGCGCAATACCGGTACGGTTGGAGACCCGGAAAATGTGGGTATCTACCGCCATGGCAGGCTGACGGAAAGCGGTGTTCAGTACCACGTTGGCGGTTTTCCGGCCGACTCCGGGCAGTGCTTCCAGGGCCTCGCGGTTATCCGGCACCACACTGCCGTGCTGTTCCATCAGGATCTTGCAGGTTTTGATGACGTTCTCGGCCTTGCTGTTAAACAGGCCGATGGTCTTGATGTACTCCTTCAGGCCGTCCACGCCCAACGCATAGATAGCTTCCGGGGTGTTGGCTACCGGAAACAGCTTGTCGGTGGCTTTGTTGACCCCCACATCGGTGGCCTGCGCCGACAGGATCACGGCAATCAGCAACTCGAACGGATTGCTGTAGTTAAGCTCCGTGGTCGGGTTGGGGTTGGCATCCCGCAGGCGGGTAAATATCTCGATGCGTTTCTGTTTGTTCATAGGAAGGCGAAATCAGCTTCAGGAAATGTTGCCGGTTACCCGGACTCGTTTGCTGCCTGTGGTGGCGGCCACCGGCTCTGCCGCTTTCCGGCGTTCGCTCAGGTAATTGTCGATGCCGTTCTTCAACGCGATCAGCAGGCCAAGGCCTACGAAAGCGCCGGGCGGCAGCACCATAAACAGCATACCCGGATACTGGTTGAAGGGCCGTACTACCCAATCGGCTGCCATGGGCCCCAGCAGCAGGTGCATGTCGGCAAACAGGGTGCCCTGGCCGAGCAGTTCCCGCATACCGCCGAGCACAACCAGGACCGCCAGGAAGCCGAGGCCCATCATGGCACCATCCAGGATGGCCGGCAGCGGTGAGTTCTTGGAGGCAAAGGCATCGGCGCGGCCGAGAATGGCACAGTTGGTAACGATCAGCGGGATGAAGATGCCGAGAATTTCGTACAGTTCGTAAGTGAAAGCCTGCATCAGCAGTTCTGCACAGGTCACAAACGAGGCGATGATCATCACGAAGGCCGGCAACCGGACGGATTCACTGACAAAGTTCCGGATCACCGAGACGGACAGGTTGGAACCAATCAGCACCAGCAGGGTGGCAATGCCCAGACCGATGGCGTTGACCACGGTACTGGTCACCGCCAGCAGGGGGCACAGGCCTAACACCTGAACCAGCGCCGGGTTGTTGTGCCACAGCCCGTCTTTGATGATCTCTCCGTTGGTTTTGGTAGCCATGTCAGGAGTGCTCCTCAGACAGCGGATGGGCGGCAATGGCCTCGCGGATATCGGCCCGGTGTTTGCGGAAATACACCAGCGTTTTCTGGACGGCTTTCACCACCGCGCGCGGCGTGATGGTGGCTCCTGTGAACTGGTCAAATACGCCACCGTTCTTCTTTACGTTCCACTCCCGGGGCTTGGGATTGTTCAGGGAGCGGCCATTGAAATCATAAACCCAGTCTGATTTTCGGGTTTCGATACGATCGCCCAGCCCCGGTGTTTCCCGGTGGCTGGTTACCCGAACGCCCAGTACCGTGCCGTCCAGGTCTACGCCTACCAGCAGGTGGATGTTACCGGAATAGCCATCGGGGGCCACTGCCGGAAAGATCAGGCCCACCGGGCGGCCATCCTGCCGGGCTACCCATGCCAGTACCGGCCCGGCTTCCGTTGCTCTCTCGTCAGCCGGCAGGGCAACCGCGCTGTTCAGCAGGTCGTTGTTGTGGCGGCTCTCCGGAATAATCTCGAACAGGGCTTTTGCCTCGGCCCGGGCGGCCTGCTCGGCAATCCGGTCTTTGGTGAGGCCCTGGGTCAGCGCAATGGTGCCGCCGGTCAGTACGGCAAACAGGCCAAGGCCGATAGCGCTGCGACGGATGGAGGTGGTCAGTGTGCTCATGGTCAGCCTCCGTTCCTGCCCGGCAGGCCGCGCCGGGGCTTGTGGTGGCCGTAGGTTCTGGGCGGCGTGTAATGATCGATAAACGGAACGGCAAAATTCATCAGCAGTACGCTGAAGGCGACGGCGTCCGGGTAGTTACCCCAACTGCGAATCAGGTAGATGAGCACCCCGATGCCGGCGCCGTAAATCAGCTTGCCCTGGTGGCTGGTTGCCGCCGAAACCGGGTCGGTCGCGATAAAGAAGGCACCCAGCATGGTGCCGCCGGCCAGCAGGTGCAGTTGCAGGGGCGCGTATTGGTCCGGGTTGCTGCCAAAGGCCAGGCTCATCAGGGCGATACCTGCCAGAAACGCCACGGGAATATGCCAGGTGATGATTTTCAGGCCGACCAGTAGCAGGCCACCGGCCAGGAAGGCCAGGTTGACCCATTCCCAGCCTGCAGCTATCTGCTCGCCGAATGTCGGGTGTTGCAGCACTTCAGCGGCGGTGTGGCTGGCAATCTTGTGCTTGTACTCATCCAGTGGGGTAGCCATGGTCCAGCCGTCGACCGTTGTCTGACTGGCGGAGAAAATGCTGCTGAGTGTTTCGCCGAATCCGGGAGCATTGCCCCAAAGGGTCGCCGCCTGTGCCCAGTTGGTGGTCATGGCCACCGGAAAGGAAATAAGCACCAGGGCATAGCCGACCATGGCCGGATTGAACGGGTTGGAGCCGAGCCCGCCGTATAGCTGCTTGGCCACCACGATGGCGGTAATCACCGCAATGCCGGAGACCCACCAGGGGGCAAACTGCGGCAGGGACAGGCCCAGCAGCAATCCGGTTACCGCCGCGGTATTGTCTTTCAGGAAAAACGCCACCGGCTTGCCGCGGAGTTTCAGAATGGCGGCTTCGGCCGCCAGTGCCAGTGCGATACACCACACCACATTGATCAGGTTACCCCAGCCGAAAAACAGGGTCTGGGCCAGCAGGCCGGGCAGGGCGGCAAGAATGACCCAGAGCATGACCCGTGACGTAGGGCGGGCGTTGTGGGCATGGGGTGACGACTGTTGAACTAATGCCATGAACAATAAGCCTGCAATGGGTTATTCGGATGCCTCGGAGCCGGTTTGCTCAGCGAGAACGTTTCGGGCATCAGCCAGGGCCTGTTCGGCTCGCTGTACCCGGTCGTGGTTCTTGGCCACGGCCCGCTCCAGTTTGTCCACGTTGTCGGCCTGCTGGGCTCGGGCTTCTTCCAGCATGCCTTGCATGGTATCGAGCTTGCCCTGAGCCTGCATAAGCTGCTTCTCCAGTGCCTCGATATCCGGCAGCGCCTGCTCTTCCCCTGTAGTGTCGGGTGATGCAGTCTCTTGAGACGGTGCAGGCGTAGCTGCAGCCGCTTCTGCGGTTTTGGCGGCCTTGGCCTTTTTCCGCTCCAGCGCCTGCTGCACCAGGGCGGCCTTGGCGGCACGGTCGTCCACGGCTTCGCCCTGCTGTGCCGCCTGTTCTGCTTCAGCCTGTTTCTTTGCCTGGGCTTCTGCAGCGGCCCTGGCCCGTTCCTTTCGGCGCTGTTCCTTCTCTTGCTGCTCCCGCTCAAGGCGGGCCTGGCGGGCTTCGAAACGTTCCCGGGCATGGTCGGATTTCAGCTGCTCTGCACGCTGCTGGCGGATTTCGCCCTTGGCGTACCGGTAATACTGCACCAGCGGGATTGAGCTAGGGCACACGTAGGAGCAGGCGCCGCACTCGATACAATCGAACAGGTTCAGGTGCTCGGCTTTCTCGAACTCGGCGGCCTTGGCGTGCCAGAACAGTTGTTGTGGCAACAACTCCATGGGGCAGGCAAGCGCACACTGGCCGCAGCGGATACAAGGTTGTTCCGGAGGTGGAGCTGGCAGTTCCCCGGCAGTTGCTGCAATCACGCAGTTGGATGTTTTTACCACCGGCACGTCATCTGAGTGCAGGGTATAGCCCATCATGGGCCCGCCCAGCACCAGGCGGTTGAGCTGTTCCGGCCGCAGCCCGGCCTGTGCCAGCAGATAACTTATGGGTGTGCCGATCAGCGCTTCTACGTTGCCGGGCTGTTGCAGTGCTTCACCGGTCAGGGTGACCACGCGGGAAATCAGGGGCTTGCCTTCAAAAACCGCCCTGGAGACAGCCAGCGAGGTACCGATGTTCTGGCACATCACGCCGACATCTGCAGGAATGCCGCCACTGGGTACTTCCAGGCCGGTCAGGATTTCGATCAGTTGCTTTTCACCACCGGAAGGATACTTGGTGGGGATCACCGCAATTTCGATTTGTGTGCCCTGAACCGCTGCCTGCATGGCGGCAATGGCGTCAGGTTTGTTGTCTTCAATGCCGATCACGCAGCGGGCAGGGCGAAGAATCCAGGCCATTACCTGCATGCCGGACACCACTTCGGCGGCATGCTCGCGCATGGTCAAGTCGTCGGCGGTGATGTAGGGCTCGCATTCGGCACCGTTCAGGATCAGGGTTTCAACCTTGCGGTCCCTTGGCGGACGCAGCTTGATGTCGGTGGGGAAGCCTGCGCCACCCATACCGGCAATGCCGGCATTCCGGATGACCTGCAGAACCTGTTCCCGGTCCATCAGCTTGTAGTCGGAAATCGGGGACAGCTCTGTCCACCGGTCTTCGCCATCAGGCTTCAGAACCACGCACCAGTCGGACATGCCAGATGGGTGCGGCACCGGCAGCTGCTCGACAGCTTCAATGGTGCCGGAGGTAGGGGCGTGTACCGGCACGCCCATTCCTGAAGTAACATCGGCCACAACCTGGCCTTTGAGTACCTGGTCGCCAACGTTGACGACCACTTCTGCAGGCTCCCCGATGTGCTGCTGCAGGGGCAGAACCAGTCGCTCAGGAATGCCTGCTTGCTGAATGGAGCGAGTGGTGGACTGGTGCTTGTTTTCCGGCGGATGAATGCCACCGGCGAAATTCCACAGCTGAGTCATCAGGTGCTGGCTCCCTGGCGGTCCGTGGCAATCAGGTTGGGTTTCGGTGGTGTCCAGGTCCAGGTGCGGATATTCGGTTCCAGGGTGACCATGTCGATGCAGTCAACGGGGCAGGGCTCTACGCACAGGTCGCAGCCGGTGCATTCGCTTTCGATGACGGTGTGCATATGCTTGGCGGCCCCGAGGATGGCGTCTACCGGGCAGGCCTGAATACACTTGGTGCAGCCGATGCATTCATCTTCACGAATGACTGCGACACGCTTGGCGTGTTCAACGCCGTGTTCGGCGTCCAGGGGCTGGGGTTCTACGTCCAGCAGGTCTGCCATGGCCTTGATGGTGCTTTCGCCGCCTGGCGGGCACTTGTTGATGGCTTCGCCGTGGGCGATGGCTTCGGCGTAGGGGCGGCAACCGGGGAAGCCGCACTGGCCGCACTGGGTCTGCGGCAACAGTGAATCGATCTGGTCTACCAGCGGATTGCCTTCAACCCTGAACCGCTCAGCGGCAAACCCCAGCAACCCGCCAAAGACCAGCGCCAGTGCCAGCAGAACCACAACGGCAATCAGAAAGCTTGTCCACATAAAACAACTGCTCCGTCAGACCGTAACCAGGCCGGTAAAGCCCAGAAACGCCAGCGACATGAGACCTGCGGTAATCATACCAATGGCGGCGCCACGAAAGGCAACCGGTACATCAGACACGGCAATCCGCTCGCGCATGGCCGCAAACAGCACCAGCACCAGGGAGAAACCGGCCGCTGCGCCAAAGCCGTACAGCACGGATTCAACGAAGTTGTTGTTTTTATTCAGGTTAAGCAGGGCCACGCCCAGAACCGCGCAGTTGGTGGTAATCAGCGGCAGAAAAATACCGAGTACCCGGTACAGCAAGGGGCTGGTTTTGCGCACCACCATTTCGGTAAACTGAACCACCACCGCAATTACCAGGATGAAGGTGATGGTTTTCAGGAAAGCCAGGTCCAGCGGTGCCAGCAGATAGGTATAGGCCAGATAGCTGCACACCGACGACAGAGTCAGCACAAACGTGGTCGCCAGCGACATACCCATGGCGGTTTCCAGTTTCCCGGAAACCCCCATGAAGGGGCACAGTCCCAGAAACTGCACCAGCACGAAGTTGTTCACCAGAATGGTGCTGACCAGTATCAGCAAATACTCTGTCATCGGAGCGTCTCAGCCTTGCTGCTTACATTACCCGCATGCCGGGTGTGGCGCCGGAATCCGGAGACAGGATGAAAATCTCTTTGCCACCCGGGCCTGCGGCCAGAACCATACCTTCAGACATGCCGAACTTCATTTTCCGGGGTTTCAGGTTGGCCACCATCACGGTCATACGGCCTTCCAGATCTTCCGGTTTGTAGGCGGACTTGATACCAGCAAACACGTTGCGTTCGCCATGGCCTATATCAAGTGTCAGGCGAAGAAGCTTGTCTGCGCCTTCCACATGCTCGGCTTTGACGATCTTAACGACCCGCAGGTCCACCTTGGCAAAGTCGGGGAATTCGATTTCCTCAGCCACAGGTTCCAGGTCTGCGGCCGGCGCCGCTGAGGGCTGACCGACGGCTGCCGGCATTTCTTCTTTCGAAGCGTCCAGCATTTTCTCAATCTGCGCCATATCCACCCGGTTCATCAGCGGCTTGAACTTGTCGATGCCGTGATTTTCCAGCAGGGCGGCGCGGTTGTTCCAGTCCAGGCGGGAGTTCAGGAACGACTGCGCGGCATCTGCTGTCTTCGGCAGCACCGGTGCCAGGTAAGTCATCAGCAGGCGGAACATGTTCAGGGCGTTGGTGCAGATGGCCTGCAGCTTGTCGTCCTGGCCTTCCTGCTTGGCAATCACCCAGGGCTGCTCATCGTTCACATACTGGTTAGCAATGTCTGCCAGCTCCATGATCCGGCGCATGGCGCGGCCGAATTCGCGGGCTTCGTAGAACTCGGCGATCTGCTCACCGGCATCGATAAACTCTTTCAGTTTGTCCTGCTCGGTGACCTTGCCCAGCTTGCCGTCGAAGCGCTTGGTAATGAAACCGGCACTGCGGCTGGCGATGTTCACCACCTTGCCGACCAGGTCCGAGTTCACCCGTGCGGCAAAGTCTTCCAGGTTCAGGTCCATGTCATCAACGCCACCGGTCAGCTTGGCGGCGAAGTAGTAACGCAGGTATTCCGGGTCCAGGTGATCCAGGTAGGTGCGGGCCATGATGAAGGTACCGCGGGACTTGGACATTTTCTTGCCGTTTACCGTCACGAAGCCGTGGGCCCAAACCGCGGTCGGGGTACGGAAACCGGCATCGTGCAGCATGGACGGCCAGAACAGGGCGTGGAAGTTGATGATGTCCTTGCCGATGAAGTGGTACACCTCGGCGGTGGAATCTTTCTTCCAGAAATGTTCGAAATCGATGCCTTCCCGGTTGCACAGGTCCTTGAAGCTGGCGAGGTAGCCAATCGGGGCGTCCAGCCAGACATAGAAATACTTGCCGGGGGCATCCGGGATCTCGAAACCAAAGTAGGGCGCATCACGGCTAATGTCCCACTCCTGGAGCCCGGCATCCAGCCACTCGGCCAGCTTGTTGGCCACCTGTGGCTGCAGGGCACCACTGCGGGTCCACTTGCTCAGGAAGTCGTGGAACTCCGGCAGCTTGAAGAAATAGTGCTCGGATTCCTTCTCCACCGGCGTAGCGCCGGAGACCGCAGAGCGCGGGTTGATCAGCTCCGCCGGGGTATAGGTGGCACCACAGGCTTCACAGTTATCGCCGTACTGGTCATCAGTCTTGCACTTGGGGCAGGTGCCCTTGATGAACCGGTCCGCCAGGAACATTTCCTTTTCAGGATCGAAGAACTGGGTAATCTTGCGGGTCGCAATATTCCCGTTTTCCTGGATCTGGCGGTAAATGTACTCGGAGAAATACTGGTTCTCCTCCGAGTGCGTGGAATAGTAATTGTCGAAGCGGATGTGGAAGCCGGCAAAATCTTCCTGATGCTCCTGGCGAATCCGGTCAATCAGCTCTTCGGGGGTAATGCCCTCACGCTCGGCCCGCAGCATGATGGCGGTACCGTGGGCATCGTCGGCGCAAACGTAGTAGCAGTTGTGGCCCCGCATGTTCTGGTAGCGCACCCAGATGTCGGTCTGAATGTATTCCAGCAGGTGCCCCAGGTGAATGGGCCCGTTGGCGTAGGGCAGGGCGCTGGTAACCAGAATATCGCGCTGTTGCTTGCTCGCTTGCGTCATGGTGATGTCCGAACCTTATGTTGATACGGGTTGGAAAGACAAACAGGGCCCAGGAGCATCGGCAACCGCTTGCTCCAGGTGAAGACCCCGTATGGTCAGAAACGGCCACAGATGATACCTTCCAAGCCATCATTTTTCACCTGCAATCAAGCTTATGTGCTTATTCCGGAGACCCCGATGACCCAGATATCCCAACAGGCCCTTGAGGCCGCCGTAAAAGAATACCGGGACCCGTACCTGAACAAAGACCTCTACGAACTGGGCGCGGTAAAAAGCCTGAGCGCAGACGAACAGGGCAAAGTCACCCTGATGGTCGAGTTGCCATACCCTTCAAAAGGCATCGCCGGCGGCCTGAAACAGATCGTCGCCAATGCCCTGGAATTTGTCGCCGGCGTTGAAAGCGCCGAAGTCCACGTGGGCCAGAAAATCCACGCCTGCAAAATCAACAAAGACCTCCCGGCCGTACCGGGCGTGAAAAACATCATCGCGGTAGCCTCCGGCAAGGGAGGCGTGGGCAAATCTACCACAGCGGTCAACCTCGCCCTGGCCCTGCAAGCCGAAGGCGCAAGAGTGGGCATCCTCGACGCCGATATCTACGGCCCCAGCATCGGCATGATGCTCGGCGTCCCCGAAGGCCAGCGCCCGGACGTACGCGAAAACAAATACTTCGTACCCATCAAAGCCCACGGCCTGCAAGCCAACTCCATGGCCTTCGTCACCACCGACAAAACCCCCATGGCCTGGCGCGGCCCCATGGTCAGCGGCGCCGTTATGCAACTGCTCCAGCAAACCCTGTGGGATGAACTCGACTACCTCATTGTCGACATGCCCCCGGGCACCGGCGACATCCAGCTCACCCTCGGCCAGAAAGTCCCGGTAACCGGCGCCGTCATCGTCACCACCCCGCAAGACATCGCCCTGCTGGACGGCAAAAAAGGCATCGAAATGTTCCGCAAAGTCGACATCCCGGTGATCGGCGTCGTCGAAAACATGAGCGTTCACATCTGCTCCAACTGCGGCCACGAAGAACCCCTCTTCGGCCACGGCGGCGGCGAACGCATCGCAGAAGAATACCAAACCGTCCTGCTGGGCCAGCTGCCCCTGCACATGACCATCCGGGAACAGACCGACAGCGGCTCACCCACGGTTGTTGCTGAGCCAGATTCCGAAGTGGCGAGGCGGTATCTTGATATCGTGAGAAGGGTGGGTGCTGAGCTGTCTACCCGGGAGCGGAATCTTGGTGGGACGATTTCCAGTGTATCTGTAACGGAGCATTGACCAGAATCAGGTATAGAGGGACTCCAGCTCCGTAGTCTGTTCGCGGCATCAGGCCCTTCTGTCCAAAAATGTCGGAGGCCATGGATGGCCGGAGAGAAGCGCACAGGGGTGAGGCAAGCGTTTATGAAGCGGAGCTTCATGCGCAGCCGAACGACAGCAATCTGTGATTGCTGGCTGGACCCGCTTGCGGGTGCTCGTAGCGGTTTTTGGACAGAAGGGCCTGATGCCGCAGCCCCCGTCGTAGCTTTTTTGGAAGCCTTCGACAGGCACCAAGGGACAAGGTAAACTACGCCCCAATTTTTCCCAGCTGGAAACGAGAATTCACCATGAGCATCAAATCCGACAAGTGGATCCGCCGGATGTCCGAACAACACGGCATGATCGAACCCTTCGAAGCCGGACAAGTTCGGGAAAACGAAAAAGGCCGAGTCATCTCCTACGGCACCTCAAGCTACGGCTACGACGTACGTTGCAGCAACGAATTCAAAATTTTTACCAACGTCCACAGCGCCACCGTAGACCCCAAAAACTTCGATGAAAACAGCTTCGTCAACTACACCGGCGACGTCTGCATCATCCCCCCGAACAGCTTCGCCCTGGCGCGCACCGTAGAATACTTCCGCATCCCCAGAAGTGTGCTCACTATCTGCCTTGGCAAAAGCACCTATGCCCGCTGCGGCATCATCGTGAACGTCACCCCGCTGGAGCCGGAGTGGGAAGGCCAGGTAACCCTCGAATTTTCCAACACCACCAACCTGCCGGCGAAAATCTACGCCAACGAAGGTGTGGCCCAGATGCTGTTCTTCGAATCCGACGAAATCTGTGAAACCAGCTACAAAGACCGCGGCGGCAAGTACCTTGGCCAGACCGGCGTGACCCTGCCCAGGACATGAACGCCAACCAGTTTCTTAAAGCCGTCTCACAACTGCAGGGCTGGCGCGAATGCGCCTTCCTGCTGACCCTGGCCGAACGGGCCTTCCCCAACTACGCCCTGTTTGCAGACGCCGTAGGCATGAAAAGCGGCGGCAAAATGCGCCAGCTGCTCGACCTTGCCTGGGGCATGCTGCAAAAAGACGCATCCGAAGCGGCCATCCCCCAGCTGCTGAGCAAGCTTGAAACCCTGAGCCCGAATGTCGGCGAGTACGATGCCTACGGCGTATACCCGGCCTTCGACTTCTACCAGTTGCTGGAGCAGGCCCTGCTCAACCGCCTGAACCCCAACAAGCATCGGGCAACCGAAGCATCGCAGCTGGCCACCAAGACCGTGATGGACTTCGTCGAAATGTCCGAAGGTGAGGGCATGGATGACGATGAACTGATCCGCATGTTCGAGCACCATCCCCTGCTCAAAGAAGATAAGCTGTTCCAGCGTGACACCGTGCTCGCCCTCAAGCGCCAGCGCACGCCCCGGGAAGACTTCATTGCCGAACTCAAGGCCGAGGCCGCCAACGACGGCGTCAGCAATCTCGGTATTTCCCTCGATAGCTGAGCCGTTCCGGCTCAGACTAAACTTGTTAGCTACCTGTTGAATTGCCTGTTGAATTGCCTGTTGAACGGATAACTGCCATGAAACTCTCTGCTTTTGGTCGTAAATTTACCGCCGACGCCGGTATCACCTCCCTGATGGATGACCTTGGCAATGCCATGGCCTCCGGCGAGGGAATGATCATGATGGGTGGTGGTAATCCCGGGCACATCCCGGAGATTCAAGAGCGGGTGCAGGAAATCCTGGCGGGTATGGCGGCAGACGAAGAGCAGGTGCGCCGGCTGGTGGGTATCTACGATCCCCCTCAGGGTGAGAAGCAGTTCATTGCCTCGCTGGCGGAGTTGCTGAACAAGGAATACAACTGGGGCCTGAAGCCGGAAAACATCGCCCTGACCAACGGCAGCCAGGCCGCCTTCTTCATGTTGTTCAACATGTTTGGCGGTGAATATGGCGAGGGCCAGCGCAAGCACATCCTGCTGCCACTGGCGCCGGAATACATCGGCTATGCCGATGCGGGCATTGATGCAGACTTGTTCCGGGCCGTGCAGCCGGACATTTCATTTACCGATGCCCACGAATTCAAATACCGGGTGGATTTTGATGCGGTGGAGGTTACGGGTGAAACTGGTGCGATCTGTGTCTCCCGGCCCACCAATCCCACCGGTAATGTCATCACCGATGAAGAGCTGGCCCGGCTCGAAGAAATGGCCCGGCAGCAGGATATTCCGCTGATTGTCGATGGCGCCTACGGTACGCCGTTCCCGAGCCTGCTGTTTGTGGATGCGCAGCCCACCTGGAACGAGCAGATCATTCTGTGCCTGAGCCTGTCCAAGCTCGGCTTGCCGGCTGCCCGCACCGGTATGGTGATTGCCGCAGAACCCATTATCAAGGCGTTGTCCGGCATCAATGCCATCATGAACCTGGCCACTGGCAGCTTTGGCGCCATGCTGGCGGAGCCACTGGTTCGGTCTGGCGAAATCCTGTCCCTCAGCCGGGATGTGGTGTGCCCCTTCTATAAGGCGAAAATGGAAAAGGCCGTGGCAGCGTTCCGTGACGCTATGGGCGAAGACAGCTGCCGTTGGTACATCCACAAACCGGAAGGTGCCATGTTCCTGTGGCTATGGTTTCCGGATTTGCCGATTTCCAGCCTGGAGCTGTATCAGCGCCTGAAAGAGCGGGGTGTGCTGGTGGTGTCCGGGCACTATTTCTTCCCGGGCCTGCCGGATGACGACTGGAAGCATCGTCACGAATGCTTGCGGGTTACCTACTCCCAGGATGATGCACAGGTCGCGGAAGGCCTGCGCATCATTGCGGATGAGGTCAAAGCGGTATGGCGGGAGTTCGGCCGGGCCGGTCAGTCCTGAACCCGGGCATCTCTAAGCTTCAGTTCGTATTCGCTGCCGTCCGGCTCTACCTGTAGCAGTCGGACTAGCAAGTAGTCCTGGGCCGGATCAAACCACATCAGGGTCTGGCGTCGGGCATTCTCGCCGCGAACCTTTTCCGCTTTCAGGGTGTTCATGGTGCGGCCCCGGTCGCTCAGGCTGTCTTCATCAATCACCGAGAACCGGTCTTCATCGTAGTCACCCTTGTCGAGCACATGGTAGGTGACGTCCCGTTTGCCTGCTTTCAGGTCCTGGTGCAGTTGCAGCTGGTAGCCCAGCGGGTCCAGGGTGCCTTCCCTCAGCTCAACGTTGAACGACTCGCCCCGGTAAGAGCCCCTGGCCATACCTTTCTGCCAGTCGAAATCGATGGCCTGTTCGCGATCTTTAATCAGAAATCCTGACAACCGGTAGCGATAGCGCAGGGGAATGACCTGGCCGTCCTGCCACTTGAAGATCAGTGATTCGTCGATATCGGCAATGAAGGAGTCAACGTCTGTACGGTACAGCCAGACGTTGTTGCTCTGGTCGGTCAGTGTGCGCACGCCTTCGCCGTTCAGGCTGACACCCTTTGACATGGAAGCGGTGTAGCTGGCTTCGTACGGGGTAAGCTCAGGGCTGGCGTCGGCAGCGCTGGCGGAGAGTGCAAGCAGGCCGGACAAAAGCCCGGCCAGCAGGGCGGAAGTTCTGGTGACGTCTGGGTTTCTTTGCATCCGGTTGCCTCTTTCTCTGTCTATGCTTGCGACAGTCTAGCTGCTCCCGGTGCTCAGGAGGATGACAATCTGTTCAGCTGGCTGTCAGCCGCATGGGGTGTTGCAGAAGTTTGCCGTCAAACTGGACGCCGTCGGCGGTCAGCTGAATGCGGCCTTCGCAGAACCAGCGCACCACAATGGGGTAAAGCACATGTTCCTGCTGCTGTACCCGCTCGGCCAGTGATTCTGCATCGTCGTCCGATTGAACCGCGACTTCGGCCTGTGCGATTACCGGGCCACCATCGAGTTCTTCGGTAACGAAGTGAATGGATACGCCGTGTACCTTGTCGCCGGCATCGAGCACCCGCTGGTGGGTATTCAGGCCGGTATAGGCTGGCAGCAGGGAAGGGTGGATGTTCAGTATCCGGCCCCGGAATGCCCGCACAAAGTCGGCGGTCAGGATGCGCATGAAGCCGGCCAGTACGATCACGTCCGGGTTCAGGCGGCGCAGCTCGGCCATCAGGGCGCCATCAAACTCTTCGCGGGAACCATACTTCTTATGGTCCACCACGAAGGTTTTGATGTTTGCCTGGGCTGCCCGCTCCAGCGCGAAGGCACCGGGGCGGTTGCAGCCAACGGCGAGGATTTCGCCGGGGAAATCCCGTTCACGGCTGGCGTCTATCAGGGCCTGAAGGTTGGTGCCGCTGCCCGAAGCCAGAACAACAATGGTCGGTAGCGGTGCTGGGTCTGCCATCATGCCTTCAGCAGCTCCGGTGCGTAGCGCACCTTCGGCTCGGCATCACTGGCATCGGCGGCTTCCATAACGCCAACCTGCCAGACTTTCTCGCCCATGGCATTGAGGGTATCGACGGCCAGGTCTTTCTGGTCAGCCGGTACACACACGATCATGCCAATACCACAGTTGAAGGTGCGGTACATTTCTTCAGCGGCCACGCCGCCTGCGTCCTGCAGCCACTGGAACACCGGGGGCAGTTCCCAGCTGCGGGTATCGATGGCGGCAACGGTGCCGGCCGGCAGTACCCGGGGAATGTTTTCCGGCAGGCCGCCACCGGTGATGTGGCACAGTGCGCGCACATCGACTTCGCGGATAAGTTGCAGCAGGTTTTTCACGTAAATGCGGGTCGGGGCCATCAGCGCATCGGCCAGGGTGCTGTCACCCATGGGCTGGCTGAGGTCCGCGTTGCTGACTTCGATGATCTTGCGGATCAGCGAGTAGCCGTTGGAATGCGGGCCGGAGGAGCCCAGGGCCAGCAGTACATCGCCTGGCTGTACACGGCTGCCATCGATGATCTCGCTGCGCTCGGCCACGCCTACGCAGAAGCCGGCCAGGTCGTAGTCGTCGCCCTCATACATGCCCGGCATTTCGGCAGTTTCACCGCCTACCAGGGCACAGCCGGAAAGCTCGCAGCCTTTACCGATGCCTTCTACTACCTGGGCTGCAATGTCGACATTCAGATTGCCGGTGGCGTAGTAATCCAGGAAGAACAGGGGCTCGGCACCGCCAACGACCAGGTCGTTCACGCACATCGCCACCAGGTCGATACCGATGCTGTCGTGCTTTTGCAGCTGCATGGCAAGGCGAAGCTTGGTGCCCACGCCATCGGTGCCGGATACCAGTACCGGCTCCTTGTAACCTGCCGGGATGGATACCATCGCACCAAAACCGCCAAGACCGCCGAGCACTTCAGGACGACGGGTCCTGGCTGCGGTATTCTTGATGCGGTTGACCAGTTCGTTGCCGGCATCGATATCAACGCCGGCGTCACGATAGGTAAGGGAGGGCTTCTGTTCGCTCATGGAATGTTAACCGTTGGCCTGTGGGTCAAGCGGCGGATTTTAACAGGTGCGCACGGGGGCTCCAAATGGAATTCCCGCTTAGTCTCGGGAATTGCCTGCCTTTATTGCGAACCTGCAACAGGGGCTCTTGCTACTCTAGTCAATGGTGATGGTGTATCCTGTGCGCCATTCATGGGAACGGCAGGGTGTTACATGACTGAATCACGACGGAAAAATTCCAGGCCTTGGCTGCTTTGGCCAGTATTGTCTGCATTGCTGGCCCTGGCCACTCCGGCCGCGGCAGTCTCTGTATCCGGGCTGTACAACGCCGACGTTCCGGTGCAGGGCGGCTCTTCCGCCGCGTTGCAGCAGGGCTATGCCGATGGTCTGCGCCAGGTAATGGTGCGGGTGTCCGGCAGTCGGGATGTATTGCAGCGAGAAGGCATTGATCAGGTGTTGTCCGAGGCGGAAAGCCTGTTGCAGGCCTACCAGGTTGGCAGCGAGGCTGGCCAGTCACGGCTGCGGATGAGTTTTGGTGCCGTTGGCGTTAACCGGGCCCTGGCCTCGATTGGTGCGCCGGTCTGGGGTGCTAACCGCCCACTGACCCTCGCCTGGGTGGCGGTAGAGGATCGCGGTAGTCGCAGTTTGCTGACCCGCTCCGGCGCCGGTGCCGAGTGGCGTGATGCGTTCCGGCAGGCGGCTGGTGTCCGGGGCTTGCCGATCGAATTTCCGTCCGAGAACCAGGGCAGTGACCGGGCGTTGCTGTCTGATCTTTGGGGGCAATTTATCGGGCGCATCCAGAAGGCATCTGAAGATGTCTCCTATGACGTCCTTGCCCTGGTCCGGGTGAGCCGCTCTGGCGGCCAGTGGCGCGCCGGCTGGGTTGTGGACGGCATGGGTATGGACGCTGCCGAGCGTTCGGTATCTGCCGGTAATCCGGATGACCTGGCCCAGGCGGTGGTCGATCACTGGGCGGAGCGGTACGCCAGCCGCTATGCGGTTTCAGCCGGTGAAATCGGGGACTCGCCCAAGGTGGACGTGGTGTTTGACGGGGTATCCACACTGGCGGACTACGGGCGGATCAACAAGGTGCTTGAAGGCCTGACACCGGTAGTCTCGGTGAGTGCTGCCCGCATTCGCGGCGAACGGCTGACCGCGCGGATTGCGTTTACCGGCGAGCTGGAGCAGCTGAAAGAGTACATTGCGCTTGATCCGCGCTTTGTACCGGTTGAAGGTGAGTCCGAACAGACGCAGCCCGCCGATGAGCAGGATGCCGAACAGGCCTTTGAATCCCTCTATCAGGTGCTTAACTATCGCTGGCAGCCGTCCCCGGTTGTCAGCAGTGGTGAAGACGGCTGATAAATTGACGGAGGCAGCCGGGTGAAATCAACACAGTGGCGCTGGATTCCCAATGCCCTGACTTTCATGCGGATGGTGTTGATCATTCCGTTTGCAGGTGCGCTGCTGGATGGCAACTACCGGTTGTCATTGCTGATTTTCCTCGTGGCTGCCATCAGCGATGGCGTTGATGGCTTTCTCGCCCGCTATTTCAACTGGCGCACGCGGGTAGGGGCCATTGCTGACCCCCTGGCCGACAAGGCGTTACTGATTACCACCTACCTGATGCTTACCATCACCGGTATCCTGCCGGTGTGGCTGTTTGTGCTGGTTCTGGCGCGGGATATTGCGATTGTTGGCGGGGCATTGGCGTTTCATTACGGCATTGGCCGGTTCGAAATGGCGCCGAGTGTGCCCGGCAAGATCAACACGCTGGTGCAGATCCTGGTGGCCCTGGCCATTATCATCCTGCTGGCGGGCTGGCCGATGCAGCCCTGGGTGATTGATGCGGGCGTCTGGCTGGTGGCGGGTTCTGCCATCTTCAGCGGCTGCCACTATGTGATTGTATGGAGCTTGCGGGCCTTAAGGATGAAGCGATCATGACTACTGCCTCCCAGATGGCCCTAGGTGTCCGGCTGCGTGACGATGCCCGCTTTGACAATTTCCACGGCGACCGTAACCGCGATGCCGCCCGCAGGCTGGAAACCCTGTGTGAGCAAAACCACGACCTGCCGGTGATGGTGATCTGTGGCGATTCCGATACCGGCAAAAGCCATCTGTTACAGGCGGTCTGCCACAAGGCAGAGCAGCTTGGCCAGAGTGCCGTGTGTATCAGCATCGAAGAGTTGTTGCCATTTGGCCCGGATGCATTATCGGGGTTAGAGACCCGTCATGTAGTCTGTCTGGATGACCTGGACAAGCTGGCGGGCGATCCTCGCTGGGAAGAGGCGGTGTTCCATCTGTATAACCGGATCCTGGATCGCCGCGGTTTGTTAGTGGTGTCGATGTCGGAAGTGCCCGCCTCGTTACCCTTTGGCCTGGCGGATCTCGGTTCCCGGCTGGCCCACGGCCTGCTGGTGCAGCTGGGCGTGTACCGGGATGAAGACCGCATGCGCATCCTGGTGGCCCGGGCGGAACAGCGAGGCATGGTGATGACCGACGAAGTCGCCAGCTTCATCATGCGCCGGGCTCCCCGAAGGCTGGGCGAGCTGCTGGCCATCCTGGATTCTCTCGATGAGAACTCGCTGCAGGCCCAGCGCCGGCTCACCATCCCCTTTGTTAAAACCGTGATGGGCTGGTAGTCACAGATCAATAACTACAAGTGTTTACTGGAGAGACAACATGAGACGGGTTGTATTCAATCAGAAAGGTGGTGTGGGCAAGTCCAGCATCACCTGTAACCTGGCGGCCATCAGTGCGGCCCGGGGCAAGCGCACGCTGGTGGTAGACCTGGATCCACAGGGCAACTCCAGTCATTACCTGCTCGGCAAGCCTGCATCTGAACTGCGGGATACCGTGGCGGACCTGATGGAGCAAACCGTGGCGTTCAGCATGTTCAACCGGCGCCCGGACGAGTTTGTGCATGCCACGCCGTTTGATAACCTGTTTGTGCTGCCGTCCAGTCCGGAACTGGATTTTCTCGAGCGCAAGCTTGAAGCCAAGCACAAGATCTACAAGTTGCGGGAGTATCTGAAAAAACTCAGCGAGTCGTTCGATGAAATCTACATCGACACAGCCCCGGCCCTGAATTTCTATACCCGTTCGGCGCTGATTGCGGCCCAGCGTTGCCTGATTCCGTTTGATTGCGACGATTTCTCCCGCCAGGCGCTTTATAACATTCTCAACGAAATCCGGGAGTTGCAGGAAGATCATAACGAAGAACTGGTGGTTGAAGGTATCATTGCCAACCAGTTCCAGCCCCGGGCCAGCTTGCCGCGACAGCTGGTTAAAGAGCTGCTGGAGGAAGGTTTGCCGGTATTGCCGGTGAGGCTTTCCAGCTCGGTGAAGATGAAAGAATCCCACCAGAGGCGGCAGCCACTCATTCATATGGCTCCGAAACACGGCCTGACCCGTCAGTTCGAAGACCTCTACAGGGTGCTGCACGGGGAGTCGGTGGAGCTGGAACCGCTTCAGGATTGATCAGAACCCATGAGTGACGAAAACCAACACCTCGACCTGCTGACTGACGGACTGCTGCAGATAGAGATCGAACTCCGGCAGCTGGGAGTCTGGCAGGCCGAGCCGCCACCACAAGAGGCGTTTCAGAGCACCCAGCCATTTTGCCTGGATACCATGGAGTTTCCGCAGTGGCTGCAGTTTGTGTTTCTGGAGCGCATGAAAGTGCTGGTTGAGCACAATCATCCGCTGCCGTCTGCGTCCGGGATTGCGCCCATGGCGGAAGAGCATTTCCGGGGGCGTCCGGAATCCGGGCAGGGCCTGGTGAAGGCGCTGGAAGAAATGGACCGGTTGCTGACCCGGTCCTGAGCATGGGTAACGGGCCGGGTTATTCCAGCCGCATCGACAGGTCGATGGCCTTGACGTCTTTGGTCAGGGCGCCGATCGAAATGTAGTCCACTCCGGTCTCGGCAATTGGCATCAGGGTTTGCTCATTAATGCCGCCGGAGGCTTCAAGCCTGGCGCGGCCTGCAGTCAGCTTGACCGCTTCAACCATATCCTCCAGTGAAAACTCGTCCAGCATGATAATGTCGGCACCGGCGTCCAGGGCCTGGGTGAACTCGTCCATATTCTCGGTTTCCACCTCAACCGGTTTGCCCGGCGCAATGCGGTGCGCTTCAGCAACGGCCCGTGCGATAGAGCCACAGGCCGCGATGTGGTTTTCCTTGATCAGGAAAGCGTCCCACAGGCCGATCCGGTGGTTGTCACAGTCGCCACAGGTCACCGCGTATTTTTGCGCCAGCCGCAGGCCGGGCAGGGTCTTTCGGGTATCCAGCAAGCGTACCTTGGTATGGGCAACCCTGGCCGCGTAGCCGGCGCACTGGGTGGCGACTGCAGAGAGTGTCTGCAGCCAGTTCAGGGCAGACCGCTCAGCCGTCAGTAGCGAGCGGGCAGGGCCCTGCATGCGGAACAGTACAGCATCGGCCGGCACATCGTCGCCGTCCCTGAACAGCCACTCCAGCTCTACGCCCGGGTCTACCTGCCGGAAGACTTCGTTGACCCACTCCACACCGGCCAGCCTGGCGTTCTCGCGGGTGATGACCCGGCCGCGGGCGGTTTTGTCTGCCGGAATCAGCATGGCGGTGATGTCGCCGTCCCCGATGTCTTCCCGGAGGCTGTGGGCTACGGATTCAATACGGGCCTGTCGGAGCAGTTCGGGGGCAATCATGGTGTTTTTCCGCTGGTCAGTGGGGTGGAATTAACGGCTGCGGGGCAATTCTACTGCTACCCCGGCAATTCACAAAATGTCACCATGAATTTCAACGTCTTGTGTTGGAAACAAATGGTGACAAAAACTGACACAAGGTGACGGCAACTGGTCGTATCATAGAGCTGCGGAGTAATATAAGTTTGTCACGCAGATTCGATCCCGGAGCACGTCCATGGCGCACGATAGCAAGGTTGTCCGATTAGCTGGCCACAGGCCGGCGGGCCGGTTTACGTTGCCTGCTGCATTGGTCAGGTTGCGTGACACTGCGGGTCAGGAACTGAAAACCGTACTCGCCAGCTTTTTCGAGCAGGCGGACGACAGCCTGTTCTCCCTGGCCGACCGTGCCGGTTCCAACAAAGATCAATCCGCCTATTTTGATGCCATGCGGGAGCTCCGGCTGCGCCGCCGGGCGATGTCCCTTTCCGTATTGCAGTATGTCAGCCAGGCCTTTAACGAGCTGGGCCGGTTCAAGCCGGTGCGTTCCGGCGGCTCCCTGGAAGAGGTTAACCAGGACACCCTGAGCCTGGTCGAGCATTCCGAGCTTGAAGAGCAGGTAGCCGTTGAAAGCCTGACCAATCGCCTGCGTAACCGCCACCAGGAGCAGGTTCGCATGCTTGCGGCCCGGGTACGGCACCTGGTTCCCGAGCTGGAGCTGGCTGATGACCAGATTCCCCTGAGCGCCGAGGTTATTTGCGGCGGTATCGCTGAAGCCTGTTCAGACCTGGATATTGATATCCGGGCCAAGCTGGTTGTCCTGAAACTGTTCGAGCGCTTGCTGGCAGACAAGCTGGAGCAGTTCTACCAGAAATGTAACCAGACACTGATTTCCGAAGGCGTGATGCCGGGTATGAAGAATGCCCCGGTCGGCCGTGCGCCGGCGCCTTCAAGGCCAGCCAGTCAGCCGGTTCCGCCCGCCGCGCCGCAGCAGGCCGAGGCAATGCCCCAGGCTCCTGCCGACGATGCCGGCAGCCAGCTGGCCAGTGCTACCTTCAACGAATTGAGCGCTTTGCTGCGGCAGGGTGGCGATGCCGGTGTTGTTTCCCGGCCCGCCGCTGGCGGCAATGTGCTGGACACCAGTCGTTTGCTGGCTCGCCTGACCGAGCTGCAGGCACTCAGCCGGGATGAGGCACAGGTTGAGCAGGTTATGCCCCTGCGGGAGCAGCTGCAGCCGGTATTACAGCCCGCTGAAGGTTCCAGCGTTTCTGTCACCCAGGTCGACAGCGATGTGATCAACCTGGTGGGCATGTTGTTTGACTTCATCCTGGACGACCGTCAGCTGCACCCGGTGATGAAGTCGCTGATTGGCCGGTTGCAGATCCCGGTGCTGAAAGTTGCCCTGAGCGACCGCAATTTCTTCAACCGCGGTGGTCATCCGGCGCGCAAGCTGCTGAACGAACTGGCGCTGGCGGCAATCGGCTGGAATGAAAAGCGGCCGGGCATGCGTGACCCGCTGCGGGAAAAAATCGAAGAAGTGGTCGGCCGGGTGCTGGCAGAGTTCACCGACAGCGTCGACCTGTTTGAAGAACTGCTGAAAGACTTCGGCCACTTCATGGACCTGGACCGTCGCCGCCGTGAGCTGGTCGAGCAGCGCTTGCGTGATGCCGAAGAGGGCCGGGCACGGCAGGAAAGGGCAAGCCAGGCGGCAAAAGATGTCATGCTGGAGCAGGCCGAAGGCCGGGACATTCCCGAGGCTATCCGAGCATTGCTGGACGGCCCGTGCACCCGCTATCTGCAGTGGATCATGCTGCGTCAGGGCGAAGAAAGCCCTCAGTGGCAAGATGCCTGCGAACTGGCCACACGGCTGATCTGGACGGTAGACCCGAGCCCGATTACCGATTCTACCCGTGCCGAGTTGCTGAGGGCGATTCCGGGCGTTGTGGAAGACCTGCGGGCAGCGCTCAAGGAAATTTCCTGGGATCCGTTTGCTACCGACAATGCCGTTCGCGATCTGGAACTGGCCCACGTAGGTGCGTTCCAGAAGCTGGTAACCGCACCGGTAGAGGTTGAAGACGAGCCGGTTATGGACGAGCTGCCTGAGGTTTCAGAACCTGAGCCGGCTGTCCAGGCCGAGCCAGAAGTCGCCTTGGCTCCGGAGCCTGTTCCCCAGCCGGACGTTGCGCCAGAGCCGGAGCCCGAAGCTTCCATTGATCCGGAATGGCTTGCCCGGGCGGATCAGATGCGGGTTGGTTCCTGGGTGGAGCTCAAGCGCGACGAAGACACCCGCCTGCGTTGCAAGCTGGCAGCGTTTATCAAGGCTACCGGCAAGTACATCTTCGTGAACCGCAGTGGTGCCAAGGTGGCCGAGTATCAGCGGGAAGAACTGGCGACAGCCATGCAGACCGGTTTGGTCGGCATGCTGGACGATGGCCTGATTTTTGACCGGGCCCTGGAATCCATCATCGACAACCTGCGTTACAGTCGCAAGGACTGACCGCTGCAGGCGACTCCGTGGCATCGGAATGGACTTTGTGATTCAATCTCCGGATCGAGTCACCCATTGCGTATCTGGATGCACATTGCCTGATCAACACTTCAACGCCCGGGTCGAACAGCTTCGAACGACGGGCCGGTTCCCGGATGTCCGCTGGTGTCCTTCCCCGAATTTCGGCCCCCGCCCCGAGGGTGTTGCCATTTCGTTACTGGTGGTACACAACATCAGCTTGCCGCCGGGCGAGTTTGGCGGTGGCCATATCGAGGAATTCTTCTGTAACCGGCTGGATCCTCACGCCCATCCCTATTTCCAGACCATTGCAGATTTGCAGGTTTCCGCCCATGGGCTTATCTGCAGAGACGGCTCGGTGGTTCAGTTTGTCAGCTGCCTCGACCGCGCCTGGCATGCCGGGCGCTCCTGTTTTGAGGGCGAGGAAGAGTGCAATGACTTTTCCATCGGTATCGAACTGGAAGGGGCAGACGACGTGCCCTACACCGATGCCCAGTATCAGTCCCTGGCCCGACTGGCTGCCCTGGTTCGGGCAGCCTGGCCTGCGATTACGGCAGAGCGGATTACCGGCCACTGCGATATTGCCCCGGGCAGAAAGACGGACCCCGGTGAGGCCTTCCAGTGGGCGCACTTCCATCGCGTTTTAAGCACAACGGAGAATGCCTGAATGGTACTGGTGGTTTTTCTGCTCGCCTATGTGATCCGGCAGCGCCTTGATCGGCTCGGTCTGTTATCCAGTGACGACCTGTGGCGATCCTGGCTGCATATAGGAACCCGCAGCAAGGCCGGCAAAGAGGGTTCCCTGTTTTTAGGCCTTTTACTGGTTCTCGGCCCCGCCGTGTTATTGGGGGCCCTGGTTCTGGCGGCCGGTTACGGTGGTATTCGTGTTGTGGTTTACCCCGTGGAACTGATCGTTCTGGTTCTGATGATGGGCGTGCCCGGCTGGCGCCCCGTATTGGAGGCCTACACCGAGGCCTGGGGCCGCGGTGACATGCAGGGCGCCTGGCATCATATCGAAGACCGTTTGCCGGAGGATGAGCGGGGCAGTGCGCAAAGCGCAGAAGTGATGCATTTGTCGGTTTCCCGTGCCTTGATGGTATCGGTGTTCGAGCGGTTTTTCCTGGTGGTGTTCTGGTATGTGGTTGGTGGAATCTGGCTGGCAGTCATTGCCCGTGGACTGGTGGCACTGGCAGAGCAGTGGCCCCAGCCGGCGGCCCGGCAGCGCTTTGCCATCGCGGCAGACATTACCGCCTGGGTGCCGTCTCGTTTGCTGGCTTGTACCTTTGGCGTGGCTGGGGACCTGGCGGGCTGGTCGCGATCCATCCGTCTGGTGGTACCGGGGTTCGGCAAGCCGGCAGACAGTGTGCTGATGACCGCTGCCAGCGGTTCCCTGACGGGCTATGCCCTGGATCCGGAACGGTTCGGCCAGGTATACGCGGATGACTGGCCGAAATTCGGTGGCCGTAGCATTCGGGCCATGCGGGATTTGCTCAGCCGCAGCATGCTGGTGTGGATCTGCGCCATCGCGCTGTTGGTGATTGCCGGGATTGTATGATGCCCGGCAGGCAGGAATCCGGCCCTCAGAGGCCGGATTTTTTTTGCTCCCAGAGAATTTCCTGGGCGCCGTCTAGGCGGGCCAGTACCCGCGCAACTACGAACAGTAGGTCAGACAGCCGGTTCAGGTAGTGGCGGGAGGCGGTGTTGATGGAGTCTTCGTGGCCCAGGGCCACAACTACCCGCTCGGCGCGCCGGCAAACAGCGCGGGCCATGTGGCAATGAGCCGCAGCAGTGGAGCCGCCGGGCAGGATGAAATTCTTCAGGGGAGGCAGGCCTTCGTTGTAATGGTCCAGCGTGGTTTCCAGCCAGGTGATGTGGTCATCCCCGATGACTTTGCTGCCCGGAATGGCAAATTCCCCGCCCAGATCGAACAGGTGGTGCTGGATGCGGCGAAGTACCTCAATCAGCGCGTCCTCCGCCGGTAAGGTTTCCACCAGAATACCGATATGGCAGTTCAGCTCATCGGCGGTTCCCATCGCTTCCACTCGCTGGGCGTTCTTGGCAATCCGGTTGCCATCGGCCAGGCCGGTAGAGCCATCGTCTCCGGTGCGGGTGTAGATCTTTGACAGGCGATTGCCCATGGTTTGAACTCCCTTCTGTAGTGATCAGTTGAGTTGTTTTACCCGTTCGGTGAGCATTTGGTTTACCGGTGCGGCAATGTTGTATCGATGGCCCAGACGGGCAAGGTAGCCGTTGATGAAGTCTATCTCGGTTTCTCTTCCCGCCAGCATATCAGCCCGCATCGACGACGTGTTTGCAGCGGTTTTCCGGGCCACGGCTTCGATGGTTTCCCGCAGGATTTCCGGTGCAGCTGAAGGTTGCCCCGCGGCATCCAGAAGCTGGCTGATTTCCTGGCACAAAAGATCAATCCATTTCAGATAGAACGGCTGGCCCAGGATCTCACCGTTGGGGCAGTCAAGCAGGGCGGTAAAGGCGTTGATGCCGGCATTGATAACCAGTTTCTGCCAGAGCCTGCCGAGAATATCCGGCTCCGGCTGGACTGCCAGGCCGCTGGCGGAAAGTTGTTGCGACACCCGTTCCACATGGGCTTTCCCGGCGGGGTTAAGTGCCCCAAGCCAGGTGGTACCGCGACCGGCGTGAACGGTCAGGTCTGGCTGCGGCCGGTTGGCACCTTCGGTGGTGGAGGCCGCGAGCACAGGCCTTTCAGGCCGGGTTTCGGCAACCTGTTGCTGGCTCCCCAGTCCATTCTGGAACAACACGATGGGCGTTGATGATGGCGTTGAGGGTAGGGCAGACGTGAGGGCCTCGAGGGTATCGCCGGCTTTGGTGGTTACCAGTAACAGGCCTGGTGACTGGCCGGGTTGAAGCCAGGAAACAGTGACGCCGAATGGCTTGCCATCGATGGGCTGAAAGCGGTAGTGGACAGGTTCATCCGGGTGTTGGCCCGGGCGGGGCACAAACGCTACCTGCCCGGCAGGTAGCGTTGCGGCCCAGAGCCGGCCCATGGAGCCGGCGCCGAGTATGGCAATCATGGCCTTACATGGCCTCGATTTCAGCCCGTTGTGCACTGAGCCGCTGCAGGCTGCCCTGAGCATCCTTCAGTTTCTCTTTTTCCTTCTCGACCACTTCAGCCGGAGCCTTGGCGGTGAACTTCTCGTTGTTCAGCTTGCCTTCCAGGCGGCCGATTTCCTTGTTCAGGCGCTCCAGCTCCTTGACCAGGCGCTTGAGTTCGGCGTCCTTGTCGATCAGGCCGGCCATGGGCACCAGCACTTCCATTTCGCCCACCAGCTGGGTGGCGCTCATGGGGGCCTTGTCGCCCTCGAACCATTCCAGCTTCTCCAGCTTGGCCAGGGACATCAGGAACTGGCGGTTGTCGTTCAGGCGGCGCTGATCGTCGGCGTTGCCGCCTTTGAGTAGCACCGGCACCGGCTTGCCCGGAGAGATGTTCATCTCACCGCGAATATTCCGCACGGCAACGATCACCCCTTTCAACCATTCAATATCCGCGGCCACGGCGGCGTCCTGTTTGCTGGCGTCCGGCTGCGGGTAGGGCTGCAGCATGATGCTGTCGCCCTGTTTGCCGGCCAGCGGCGCGATGCGCTGCCAGATTTCTTCGGTGATGAACGGCATCATCGGATGTGCCAGGCGCAGGACGGCTTCCAGCACGCGAACCAGGGTACGGCGAGTGCCGCGCTTGGCTTCGGGGCTGGCGTTGTCGTCACTCAGGGCCGGCTTGGACAGCTCCAGGTACCAGTCGCAGTATTCGTTCCAGATGAACTCGTACAGGGCGTAGGCGGCCAGGTCGAAGCGGTACTGGTCCAGGTGGCGGATCACTTCCTGCTCGCAGTGCTGCAATTCGCTGATGATCCAGCGGTCAGCCAGTGACAGTTCCACCGGCTCGTCGTTCACGCCGCAGTCTTCGCCTTCGGTGTTCATCAACACGTAGCGGGCGGCGTTCCACAGCTTGTTGCAGAAGTTTCGGTAGCCTTCCAGGCGCTTCATGTCCCAGTTGATGTCACGGCCGGTGGTGGCCATGGCGGCCAGGGTGAAGCGCAGGGCATCGGTGCCGTGGGCGGTAATACCTTCCGGGAATTCCTTCTCGGTGCGCTTGCCGATTTTCTCGGCCAGCTTCGGCTGCATCAGGTTGCCGGTGCGCTTCTCAAGCAGGTCCGGCAGGCTGATGCCATCAATCATATCCAGCGGGTCGATGACGTTGCCCTTGGACTTGGACATCTTGTCGCCGTGCTCGTCTCGGATCAGGCCGGTCACGTAAACGGTCTTGAACGGCACCTGCGGGGTACCATCTTCGTTTTTCATGAAGTGCATGGTCATCATGATCATCCGGGCAACCCAGAAGAAGATGATGTCGAAACCGGTCACCAGCACGTCGGTGGGATGGAAGGTTTTCAGGCGCTCGGTGATTTCCGGCCAGCCGAGGGTGCCAAAGGTCCACAGGGCGGAGCTGAACCAGGTGTCCAGAACGTCGTCGTCCTGTTTCAGTTCCAGTTCTGCCGCCAGGTTGTGTTTCTGGCGTACTTCGTCTTCGTTACGGCCCACATAGATGTTGCCTTCGGCATCGTACCAGGCCGGAATCCGGTGTCCCCACCAGAGCTGGCGGGAGATACACCAGTCCTGGATATCGCGCATCCAGGCGAAGTACATGTTCTCGTACTGCTTGGGCACAAACTGGATGCGGCCGTCTTCCACAGCTTCGATGGCGGGCTTGGCCAGGGTCTTGGCATCGGCGAACCACTGGTCTGTGAGCATCGGCTCGATGATCAGGCCGGAGCGGTCACCGCGGGGCACGCTCAGTACGTGGTCTTCGATTTTCTCGACCAGGCCTTCGGCTTCCATGTCTGCCACGATCTGCTTGCGGGCGGCCTCGCGAGTCAGGCCAGCGTAGGCGGCAGGCAGGGCGCCATCGATGTCAGTGTTCTCGGTGCCGTCTGAGTTGAAGACCTCGGCGATGTCCCGGATATTCGCATCCTGGGTCATCACGTTGATCATGGGCAGGTTGTTGCGCTTGCCCACAGCGTAGTCGTTGAAGTCGTGGGCCGGGGTGATCTTCACGCAGCCGGAGCCTTTTTCCGGGTCGGCGTGGTGGTCGGCCACGATGGGAATCCGGCGGTTTACCAGTGGCAGCAGTACATGCTGACCGATCAGGTGCTGGTAGCGCTTGTCGTCCGGGTGCACGGCCACGGCCGTGTCGCCCAGCATGGTTTCCGGGCGGGTGGTGGCGACGATCACGTAGTCTTTGCCGTCCCGGGTTTTCTGGCCGTCGGCCAGGGGGTACCGCAGGTGCCAGAAGAAACCTTTTTCTTCCTTGTTCTCGACTTCAAGGTCAGAGATGGCGGTGTGCAGTTTCGGATCCCAGTTCACCAGCCGCTTGCCGCGGTACACCAGACCGTCTTCGTACAGACGGATAAACACTTCCTGCACGGCCTTGTAGAAGCCATCGTCCATGGTGAAGCGTTCGTTGCTCCAGTCCACGGAGTTGCCCAGGCGGCGCATCTGGCGGGTGATGGTGCCGCCGGAGTGCTCTTTCCAGTCCCAGATACGCTTGATGAATTCTTCCCGGCCAAGGTCGTGGCGGGTTTTGTCTTCTTCTGCAGCCAGTTTGCGCTCAACCACCATCTGGGTGGCGATGCCGGCGTGGTCGGTGCCGACGGTCCACAATGCGTTACGGCCCTGCATGCGCTTGAAGCGGGTGAGGGTGTCCATGATGGTGTGCTGGAAGGCGTGGCCCATGTGGAGGCTGCCGGTCACGTTGGGTGGCGGGATGGCGATGCTGTAGGAATCGCCTTCTCCGCTGGGGCGGAAATAGCCTTTGGATTCCCAGTTTTCGTACCACTGGCGCTCGATGTTTTCTGGCTGGTAGGTTTTTTCCATGGGATTATGCAGTGACCGTTTTGGTTGATTCACATAGAGAAATTCTGAATTGGGCGATTATACATGGTCGCTGTTGATGCGGCGAACCTCTGTGAAACGTAGCCTGCTGATTTGGTGCAGTGTGGGGTTGGGGACAGGCTTTCCAAAAAGCGCTCCTTGCGGCACATCCATGTGGCGCTTGTCTCCGGCCATCCATGGCCTACGAAATTTTTGGAAAGCCTGTCCCCAACCCCACAGGTCGAACTTTTTGCTGGTCGCTGGTGAGTTTTGCTTTTCGTTTGCTGTCCGTGTGGTTCCGTGAGTGTCCGTGGCTAATAAATTTTATCTTTCCGTGTTTTTCCGTGTCTTCCGTGGCAAAAAAGTCTTTACCTTTAGTGTCCTTTCGCGGATTTAGTGGCAAAAAAATCACCGCCGCCGCATATCATGCACCCGAGCCTCAATCCCCAACACCCGCAGTTGCTTATAATGCCCCCGAGCGAGGTTCAATACCGCCGGATCGTTATGGGCCACCAGCGCCAGGCGGCGGTACTGATCGGCGTCGTCGGGCAAGGTCGAGGACAGCACGATAACGGTATCCCAGTCCGTGGCGGCCGGCGGGTAGAGCAGGATGCCGACAGGGTCGGTGCAGGGGGTAGTCGGGTCTTTGGCGATGCTGTGGGGGATGTAGGCTTCGGGGGTGAAGTTCCACAGCAGGTCGTCGAGTTCTTTGGCGTGGTCTTCGGTGTCGCAGAGGATGCACACGCGGTCGCCCTGCTGCCAGGCTTTGTCCACGAGTTTGGCGGCGTGGAGGTTGCGGGCGGCGGGGGTGTTCTGGGCGAGGATATGGAACCAGTAGCGTTGGTTCTTTTCGTCCCGGCCGGAGGGGCCGGCAGCTGGGCTGCCGGGCTCCGGGGTAGGGGTTGGCTGGTTATCCTGCATGGGACATCAGGTAGTCGACCAGCAGGGGTACCGGGCGGCCGGTGGCGCCTTTGGCTTTGCCGGAGTTCCAGGCGGTGCCGGCGATGTCCAGATGGGCCCAGGAGTAGTCTTTGGCGAAGCGGCTCAGGAAGCAGGCCGCGGTGATGGTGCCGGCCGGGCGGCCGCCGATGTTGGCCATGTCGGCGAAGTTGCTGTCGAGCTGGCTCTGGTATTCGTCCCAGAGCGGCAGGCGCCAGGCGCGGTCGCCGGTGCGCTCGCCCGC
The DNA here is from genome assembly GCF_056859535.1 of Marinobacter sp. L-46. Taxonomy (NCBI): domain Bacteria; kingdom Pseudomonadati; phylum Pseudomonadota; class Gammaproteobacteria; order Pseudomonadales; family Marinobacteraceae; genus Marinobacter; species Marinobacter sp. L-46. Next base: position 24,870 of record NZ_JBSXOP010000084.1, on the reverse strand, counting down.
GGCCAGCAGTTCGTTGGCCAGTTCGTCGTTGTTGGACAGCAGGCCGGTGGCGTGGTTGCCCAGGGCGATGATGCAGGCACCTGTGAGGGTGGCCATGTCGACTACGGCAGCCGGGTCAAATTTCTTCACGTAGGTGAGGGCGTCGCACAGTACCAGGCGGCCTTCGGCGTCGGTGTTGAGGATTTCAACGGTCATGCCGCTCAGGGTGGTTACGATGTCGCCCGGTCGGGAGGCGCCGCCATCCGGCATGTTTTCGGCGGCCGCAATCACCGCGACTACGTTGATTTTGGGCCTGGTTTCAGCCAGTACTTTCATGGCGCCGAATACGCTGGCGGAACCGCCCATGTCGTATTTCATCTCGTCCATGCCTTCGCCGGGCTTGAGGCTGATGCCGCCGGTGTCGAAGGTGATGCCTTTACCGACCAGCACGTAGGGCTTGTCCTTGGCTTTGCCGCCACGGTATTCCATCACGATCAGGCGCGGGGGCTGCTTGGAGCCTTTGCCTACGGCCAGGATGGTGTTCATACCCATCTTTTCCATCTGCTTTTCATCAAGCACTTCGGTCTTGATGCAGTCGTGTTCCTTGGCCATGGCCTGTGCCTGTTCGGCCAGCCATACCGGGTGGCAGATGTTGGGCGGGGTGTTGCCCAGATCCTTGGTGAAGTTCATGCCGCGGCCGGTGGACAGGCCCAGGTTGAAGGCATCTTTCAGGGCTTTGCCGGCACCGGAGGCCTGTACAGTCACTTTGTTGAGCTTGCGGGCAGCAGGCTTTTCGCTCTTGAAGCCGGTGAAGCTGTACAGCTGGTCTTCCAGGATGCGGCCAATCAGGTTCAGGCGCGCTTCTTCGTTGCTGACAGCATCTTCGCCCTGCAGCGCAGTGTCGGCCAGGCAGATCAGGGCGTTTTTGGACGGGCCGTCTTTCAGGGCGCCCATCATGGCGATCAGGGCTTTGCGGAAGTTGGCCGGTGTGCGGTCTGCATCTTTGCCGGTGCCGACCACAACCAGGCGCTGCCAGGGCTGGTCGACCAGCGGGATGGTGTTAACTGAAGCATTCTTGCCGGTCAGGTCGCCAGCTTTTTCGAGTTGCTTGATCAGCCCGCCCAGGGTTTCGTCTGCCTGTGTTGTGGTGTCAGGCCAGGTACCTTTTTCGGGGAGGCCGATGACCAGGCAATCGGTTTTGGTGGCGGCAATGGCTTTACTGCTCAGGCTGAAATTCATGGCAACTCCCGTTGTCAGGTTATTCTGTTTAGGTCCGCGCCGGGCGGGTTTGATCGAATGTTAATAAGGATTGGGGCAAAGCCGCGAATAATCAAGCGATAAGGCCTTATCGTTACGATGGCTTTAACGAGTTGTTCCTGTACTGTCATTCATTCCCAAGGTTACATAGAATACGCGCAGTTCCTCTTATCCTCCATCTCCTGAAAGGGCGCGGCCAGAGAGATCAGTTTGAGCATCATTTTCCGTTACCTCATCCGCCAGATCATGGTCAGCATGCTTGCTGTTTCCGGCATTTTGTTGCTGGTGTTCATGAGCGGCCGGTTTATCAAGTACCTGGCGAGTGCGGCTGAGGGCGAGCTGGCAGCGGGCGTGTTGTTTGCCATTATGGGCTACCGTTTCCCCGGCTTTCTGGAGCTGATCCTGCCTTTGGGATTGTTTATCGGCATTCTGCTGGCCTACGGCCGGATGTACCTGGAAAGCGAGATGACGGTACTGTTCGCCTGCGGTGTCAGCGAGCGGGAGCTGCTGCAGAAAACCCTGGTGGGTGCGCTGCCGGTGATGCTGGTGGTGGGCGCAATGAGCCTGTTTATTTCACCCTGGGGCATGAAGCAGGTGGAGCATATTTTCAACGAACAGCGCAAAGCCACCGAGTTTGAAATGCTCGCGCCCGGGCGGTTCCAGGATCTCAGCTCCGGTACCCGGGTGACCTATACCGAAGCGCTCAGTGACGACAAGCGTCAGCTGCAAGGTGTGTTTATTGCCGAGCATGGGCGCAACGGTGAAGGCGTTACCCTGATCACAGCAGAGACCGGCTCGCAGTTGATCGACGAGAAAACCGGCAGCCGGTTCCTGATTCTGGAAGAAGGCGGCCGCTTTCAGGGCATGCCGGGGCAGCTGAATTACAACGTAACCCGGTTCGAGGCCTATGGCCTCAAGATCCAGGCCGGCGAAGCGGGTGATCGCGAGCTGGAAGAGGGCATCAGTACGCTGGATCTCTGGCGATCAGACAACCTTGAAGATCGCGCCCTGTTGCACTGGCGCTTCTCCCTGCCGTTAATCGTTCCGATCGTTACCCTGCTGGCGGTTCGTCTGAGCCGGGTGAATCCCCGGCAGGGCCGGTTCTTCCATCTTTTGCCCGCAATGCTTGTGTACATCACCTATCTGGGCCTTCTGATCGTGGCCCGGGACGCACTGGCAGACGGCAAGGTGCCGGAGTGGATCGGCATGCTCTGGGTGCACGCGCTGTTCCTGGCGCTAGGGTTATGGCTGCATTTCGGGCCGGCCTGGCTGCATCGCCGCCGGCTGGAGAAGGAGGGCCGCGCCAGTGCGTAAGATCGACAACTATGTAATGCGCACCGTTGGTGGTGCCATGTTCCTGGTGATGGTGGTAGTGCTGTCGCTGGACGTAATCTTCGCCTTCATTGCCGAGCTGGAAGACACCCGCAACGATTACCAGACGGTGCAGGCGCTTTGGTACGTGGCGCTCACCTTGCCCCGCAGGATCTACGATTACCTGCCGCTCGGGGCGTTTATGGGGTGCCTGGTTGGGCTGGGGGCCATGGCGAGTTCGTCGGAGCTGACGGTGATTCGCGCCGCCGGGGTGTCGCTGAAGCGGATTGTCTGGTCTGCCATGAAGCCGGCGCTGATTATTGTGTTGCTGGGTGTGGCAATTGGTGAATACGTGGCACCGAACACCAAACGGCTCGCCCAGAGCGACAAGGCTATTGCCCTGGGGGCTGGCAAGAATGTGGCATCGGCCCACGGTGTCTGGCATCGGGAAGGTAATACCTTTATGCATCTGAATGCGGTGCAGCCGGATGGTGGCCTGGTAGGGGTTTCGCTGTTCCGGTTTGATGATCAGCGCCAGCTGGAACAGTCCAGCTTTTCCGAGCGGGCGGTGTTCCAGGGTGATCACTGGTTGCTGGAGAACGTGGCGGTGACCCGCATGGAAGGTGAGCAAACGGTGCGGGAAGCCCATGAAACCCTGCGCTGGGATACCGGCTTGTCTCCGGATGTCTTGAGTGTGCTGATTGTGAAGCCGGAAAACCTGTCGATGAGTGGCCTGTATACCTACGCCACCTATCTGGGGGAGCAGGGGCTGACTGCGGCACAGTACTGGCTGGCGTTCTGGAAGAAAGCACTGATGCCGCTGGGTACTGCGGTGATGGTGCTGGTGGCCATTTCCTTTGTGTTCGGCCCCTTGCGTTCTGTAACCATGGGCTTCCGGGTGTTTACCGGCTTGCTGGTGGGCTTGTTGTTCAAGTACATGCAGGATCTGCTCGGGCCCATGAGCATGGTGTACGGCTTTAATCCCATGATTGCTGTGCTGGCGCCGATTGCCATCAATGCCGTGGTAGGTGCAGTGTTGATGAGAAGGGCCGGCTGAACCGGCCCTGAAGGTTTACTTTTTCGCGGCTTTTTCTACCTGAACCACAACGCTGTTGGATGCCCGGTCGGTCAGTGACAGTCCGTTGATCGGGTAGAACAGGGCGATAATAGCGGGAACGCTGATCAGCAGGGTAACGGTACCGATGTAATGGCTTGCCAGCATGGTGAGAAAAACCACCGCCGAGGCTGTGCCGTAACGAAACAGGGCTTGGGTCCAGCTGACTGACGTGCCGTCCAGGTTTTCGATCCGAACCCGCCATACCTGCATGCCCAGGGTCTGGCCAATGCGGGTCCAGAAGTAGGCAAAGAACAGATACAGCACCAGGAAGAGCACGAAGGTGAGCCCCGGATCGCCCGAGAGCTGGCCGGCTTCAGCCATTTGTTCGTACTTGTCCCAGCCCGTAATCCACCCGGCAATCATGGTATAAATCCAGGTGGCAACGAGCAGAACCGCAATACTGATCAGGCCATCGTAAATAATCGCCAGAGCCCGCTTGAGGGCGGTTGCCGGTGGCAGCAGTTGCTCGGCGTCATGAAAGCGTCGGGGCATGGGGTCTCCTGTGAGGTTTCACGTTTTTCCTGTTCTCGGCGTGTGCTAGAGTAGCGGATTTGCACACGCATGTAAGTATTGCTATTTCAAAGGTATCAAAGGTCTATGAAAACCGCAGAGTTGCGACAGGCGTTTCTGGAATATTTCAAACAGCAAGGTCACACCATTGTGCCGAGCAGTTCCCTGGTACCGGCAGACGACCCGACACTGTTGTTCACCAACGCTGGCATGAACCAGTTCAAGGATACCTTCCTTGGCCGTGAAGAGCGCGACTATAACCGGGCAACATCGTCCCAGAAGTGTGTGCGCGCCGGCGGCAAGCATAACGACCTGGAGAACGTGGGTTATACCGCCCGCCACCATACCTTCTTCGAAATGCTGGGCAACTTCAGCTTCGGCGATTACTTCAAGCGCGAAGCCATTAACTTTGCCTGGACCTTCCTGACCGGTGAGAAGCACCTGAACCTGCCCCAGGAAAAGCTGTGGGTAACGGTTTACGCCGAAGACGACGAAGCCTTTGATATCTGGAACAAAGAAGTTGGCGTGCCGGCAGACCGCATTGTTCGCATTGGCGACAACAAGGGTGCGCGCTACGCCTCCGACAACTTCTGGCAGATGGGTGACACCGGCCCCTGCGGCCCCTGCACCGAAATCTTCTACGACCACGGCCCGGACGTGGCTGGCGGCCCTCCCGGTAGCCCGGAGGAAGACGGCGACCGCTACATCGAGATCTGGAACGTGGTGTTCATGCAGTACAACCGCACCGCCGATGGCGAGATGCTGAACCTGCCCAAGCCTTCTGTGGATACCGGTATGGGTCTGGAGCGAATTGCAGCGGTGTTGCAGGGCGTTCACAGCAACTATGAAATCGACCTGTTCCAGGATTTGCTGAAAGCCGCTTCCGGGATTCTGGGTGGTGCAGCCACTACCGAGGCCTCACTGCGCGTCGTGGCCGACCACATCCGTTCCTGTGCCTTCCTGATTGCCGATGGCGTGATGCCGTCCAACGAAGGTCGTGGCTTTGTGCTGCGCCGGATCATCCGCCGTGCAGCCCGCCACGGTAACAAGCTGGGTGCGAACGAACCGTTCTTCTACAAGCTTACCGGTGCCCTGGTTGAACTGATGGGCGATGCCTATCCGCAACTGGTCAGCAGCCGCAAGCAGATCGAAAAAGTACTGCTGCAAGAAGAAGAGCAGTTCGCCAAGACCCTGGACAAAGGCCTGCGCCTGCTGGAACAGGATATTGCCGAGCTGAAGGGTACTGAAATTCCCGGCGAAACCGTCTTTACCCTGTACGACACTTACGGTTTCCCGGTAGACCTGACCAACGACATCGCCCGCGAGCGCGGCCTGACCCTGGACTATGAAGGCTACGAAAAGGCCATGGAAGCCCAGCGTGACCGCGCCCGGGCTGCGAGCAAGTTCGGCATTGATTACAACGCCGCAGGCATCACCATCGAAGGGAAAACCGAGTTTACCGGTTACGATCACATCGACGGCCACGAGCGAATCCGCACCGTTCTGGTGAATGGCGAAGAGAAAACCGCCGAAGCCGGTGACGAATGTGTTGTGGTGCTGGAGCGTACTCCGTTCTACGCAGAATCCGGCGGCCAGGTGGGTGACACCGGCCTGCTGACCTGGAGCGGTGGCCGGTTCAAGGTAACCGACACCCGCAAAGAAGGCGATAACCACCTGCACGTGGGCACGCTGGTAGAAGGTGAGCTGTTCCCGGGGCTGGAAGTTGACGCGCGTATTGACCACGCCCGCCGTGAACGCACCAAGCGTAACCACTCCGCCACGCACCTGCTGCACGCAGCACTGCGCAATGTTCTGGGTGAGCATGTAACCCAGAAAGGTTCCCTGGTAGACCCCGACAAACTGCGTTTCGACTTCTCCCATTTCGAGGCGGTCACTGCCGAGCAGCTGAAAGAAATCGAACGCCAGGTGAACGAGCAGGTACTGGAAAACACCCCGGTTGAGATCGACGTTACCGATATGGAAACGGCCAAGGCCAAGGGCGCTATGGCGCTGTTCGGCGAGAAGTACGGCGATGTGGTTCGGGTTCTGAGCATGGGTACCGATCACTATTCTGTTGAGCTGTGTGGCGGTACCCACGTATCCCGCACCGGCGATATCGGTTTGTTCCGTATTACCTCCGAGAGCGGTATTTCCTCCGGCGTTCGCCGTATTGAAGCGGTGACCGGCTTCGGCGCACTGGAATGGCTGGACGCCACCGAGCGAACCCTGCGTGAAACCGCCCGCCTGGTTAAGGGCACCCGCGAGACTGTCGTGGAGAAAGTTCAGCAGGTTCTCGACCGCAACCGTCAGCTGGAAAAAGACATGGATGGCCTGAAGGCCAAGCTGGCCAGCTCCGCCGGTAGCGACCTTGCTGGTAACGCGGTTGAGGTTGCCGGATTGAAGGTTGTGGCAGCAGAGCTGGAAGGCGCAGACCGCAAGGCCCTGATGGAAACCGCTGACCAGTTGAAGAACAAGCTGGGCGAGGGTGTGGTGGTTCTGGCCACTGTGGACGATGGCAAGGTGACGCTGGTTGCCGGCGTAACCAAGTCAGCCACTGGCCGCATCAAAGCTGGCGACCTGATGAAGCATCTGTGTGCCCAGGTAGATGGTAAAGGCGGTGGTCGCCCGGATATGGCTCAGGGCGGTGGTAACGATCCGTCCAGGCTGGCAGATGCCCTGGCCGGAGTTCCGGGCTGGGTCGAGCAAAATATCGGATAAGCAACTGTTTTCGGAAGCGGGCGGAGGTTTATAATTCCGCCCGCTTTATTTGACTGGCGGAGCCTGGCTCCGCTGTAAGGCCCGATTCGGAGTTTGGGAAAGCATGGCTCTGTTGGTTCAGAAATTTGGTGGTACATCCGTCGGCACAACCGAACGGATTGAAGCGGTCGCTGACAAGGTGTGTCAGTTCCGCAAAGATGGTCACGACATTGTGGTGGTGGTCTCCGCTATGAGCGGCGAGACCAATCGCCTGATTGCCCTGGCCAACGACATTATGGAAGAGCCCACGCCCCGCGAAATGGACGTGCTGGTTTCCACCGGTGAGCAGGTCACTATCGCCCTGTTGTCTATGGCGCTGCAGAAGCGCGGCTGTGATGCCCGGTCTTATACCGGCTCCCAGGTGCGGATACTGACGGACAGCAGCCATACCAAGGCACGCATTAAAGATATCGACGAGCAGAACATGCGCGCGGATCTGGATGCAGGCCGGGTTGTTGTGGTTGCCGGTTTCCAGGGTGTTGATGAGCACGGCAATATCACCACGCTGGGCCGCGGTGGTTCCGATACCACAGCCGTTGCCTTGGCGGCGGCGCTGAAGGCGGACGAGTGCCAGATTTACACCGATGTTGACGGCGTTTATACGACCGACCCGCGGGTAGTAGACAGCGCGCGCCGGCTTGAGCGAATTACGTTCGAAGAAATGCTTGAGATGGCCAGCCTGGGCTCGAAAGTGCTCCAGATACGGGCCGTCGAATTTGCAGGTAAATACAATGTTCCATTAAGGGTGCTGTCCAGCTTCGCAGAAGGCGAGGGTACCCTGATTACTTTTGAGGATGAGAACGCCATGGAACAACCGGTTGTTTCCGGCATTGCCTTTAACCGTGATGAAGCCAAACTGACTATCTCCGGAGTGCCTGACACCCCGGGCAGCGCCCTGCGAATTCTCAAGCCGGTGAGCGATGCCAACATCGAGGTGGACATGATTGTCCAGAACGTGGGTGAGGATAACAAAACCGCATTCACCTTCACGGTTCACCGTAATGATTTCAAGCGTGCCCAGGACGTTCTGCGCGGCATCAGCACCGAAATCGGTGCCGGTGAAGTGGGCGGCGACACCAAGATTGCGAAGGTGAGCATTGTGGGTGTTGGCATGCGTTCCCATGCCGGCGTTGCAACTAAAATGTTCGAAGCGCTGTCTAACGAAGGCATCAATATTCAGATGATCTCCACATCGGAAATCAAGATTTCCGTGGTGATCGACGAGAAATATCTCGAACTGGCCGTTCGCGCACTGCACAGTGCCTTCGAGCTGGACAAGTCCGGGGTAGTAGAAGAAGGAATGTGAGGGCAGGGTGCCCTTTGCTTCCTCCTGAAGGTCATTGAGGAAATCTATAGAGGTTGGAGATTGTATAAGTATTATTCCGCCTTTAGACTTCGCGGTGATCTCATTATAAAAGCAATAAGTACATAGAAATGTAGTCGGAACAGGTAGCTTTGGAATAGGGAGAAAGGGATATGTTGATTTTGACTCGCCGCGTTGGCGAAACTCTGATGATCGGTGACGAAATTACCGTTACCGTTCTCGGAGTGAAGGGGAACCAGGTTCGCATCGGTGTTAACGCACCTAAAGATGTTGCCGTTCACCGCGAAGAAATCTATCAGCGGATTCAGTCCGAAAAAGGCTCTGACGAGCCGGAACCGGGCAATCGTTGATCAGAAAGAAAGCCGCTCAAGGGAAACCTGAGCGGCTTTTTTAATAATAGGGAAAATCGGTTAGAAAAATATCGTGTCAACCCTATGAAAACAGAAAAATTATGGTAGTATACGCCCCGTTCTCAAGGAGAGGTGGGTGAGTGGCTGAAACCAGTTCCCTGCTAAGGAACCGTACGAGCAATCGTACCGAGGGTTCGAATCCCTCCCTCTCCGCCATTTCCTAGCGGAAAGGCGAGAACCGGTTGAAGTAGCATTCAACCACTGCGAAAGATTGTGCGGCTGTAGCTCAGCTGGATAGAGTACCTGGCTACGAACCAGGCGGTCGGAGGTTCGAATCCTCCCAGCCGCGCCAATTTTCGCCAATCAGTTTCAAGCGGCTGTAGCTCAGCTGGATAGAGTACCTGGCTACGAACCAGGCGGTCGGAGGTTCGAATCCTCCCAGCCGCGCCATATTAAACAAAAAGCCCCGCCAAGTGCGGGGCTTTTTGTTTCTGTTACCACATCAAATCGTCAGGGATCTCATAACCCGCGTACGGATCGTCCTCGCCGGCGTCGTCCTGTTTCCGCTCATGCATTGAGATAATGGCAGCTTCATCCCGTTCCATAATCTTGCGTGCCACCTTGTCCGGGACAACTTCGTAGTTTTCGCAAAGGGCGACGATGGCCAGCCGCCCCCTCGAAAGCTGGTCAACCATCTTGTCGTCCACCAGGATTTTCTTGATCTTCTTGCCGTCAACAAACTGGTAAGACGTCTCGCCCCGGCTGCGATCCAGTCGGTTAGTTTCGATCAGCTGGCGAATCTGGGCCTGGATGGCTTTTTTCTCGGCTTCTTTCTGCCGTTCCAGGTTCAGCTGACGATCCCTTTCGGCCTGTTCCTGCCTCGCCTTGCGTGCGCGCTCTTCGGCTTCATTCACCTGGGCAGCGCCTTTCGGCTGTTGTTTCCGCTGTTTACGCTTTTCGCTGCGAATGGCCCGGGCCTTTTTCTCGTCAGCCAGCCCGGCTTTCATAAGTTGTTCCTGCAAAGACGCCATCAGTGACTCCGTGGATTCGTGATAAACTTCAGCAATTATCTGTTCAGTATACGCCGTCAGTGCGCACTCAATAACCCACGTTTACCTCACCTCACGGATTTTTTATGTCTTCTTTCAAAGAGCTGGGCCTGTCGCCTGCAATGCAGGCCAACCTTGACCGGCTGAATTACACGCAGCCAACCGGTATTCAGGTAAAAGCCATGCCGCCGGCCATGGCTGGTCGGGATGTGATTGCCATGGCCCAGACCGGCAGCGGCAAGACCGCGGCCTTCGGCATACCGCTGATCGAAAAGCTGCAGCCGAAGCAGTTCGCGGTACAGGCGCTGGTGCTGTGTCCTACCCGGGAGCTGGCAGACCAGGTGGCCAAGGCCCTTCGGGAGCTGGCTCGGGCAAAGGAAAATGTAAAGGTGCTTACCCTGTGTGGCGGTGTGCCCATCGGCCCGCAGATTGGTTCGCTTAGCCACGGTGCCCATATTGTGGTGGGCACACCGGGCAGGGTGGAGGACCACCTTCGCAAGGGCACCTTGAACCTGGACCGCCTGAAAACCCTGGTGCTGGATGAAGCAGACCGGATGCTGGACATGGGTTTTGAAGAAGTGATGACTTCAATTCTTTCGCAGACGCCACGTAATCGCCAGACACTGTTGTTTTCGGCTACCTGGCCAGACGCGATCCGTACCATCAGTGAACGCTTCCAGTCCGAGCCGGAAGATGTGCGGGTTGAGGCGCAGGAATCCGGGCCGGATATTGAAGAGCTGTTCTATGAAATCGCGCCGGATCAGCAGGTTGCTGCAGTGGCGGCCTTGCTTTCGCGTTTCCAACCATCGGCCAGCCTGGTGTTCTGTACCACCAAGCGCGACTGTGATGAGCTGGCCGACGAGCTTTCCCGGTTGGGATTTGCTGCCTTGTCTTTACACGGTGACCTCGACCAGAAAGACCGGGATGGCACGCTGGTGAAGTTTGCTAACCAAAGCTGCACCGTGCTGGTAGCTACGGATGTGGCGGCCCGGGGGCTGGACATCAAAGGCCTGCCGCTGGTGATCAATGCCGAGCCTGCGCGGGATCCGGAAGTTTATACCCACCGAATCGGGCGTACCGGCCGGGCGGGGGAGCAAGGCCATGCGATTACGCTGTGCACGCCGAAGCAGGGGCACAAGATAACCCGTCTGGAAGCTGATCGGGCAAAGTCCGCGGAGTGGGGTGATACGGCCGGGCTGTTGGCAGAACGGGTGCGCCCGGTACGCCCGCCAATGAAAACGCTGTGCCTGGCCGGAGGCCGCAAAGAAAAGGTTCGCCCCGGTGATGTTCTGGGAGCGCTCACCGGTGACGCAGGCATTCCCGGCTCTGCGGTAGGCAAAATTGATCTGTTCGATTTCCAGTGCTTTGTTGCGGTGCAGGTAGAGTGGGCAGATAAGGCGCTCGCCAGGCTTGAAGCAGGTAAGGTGAAAGGCAGGAAAATACGCGTTCGCTTCGCGTAATCGCGCTTTGAATAAAGTGGCGCTTCAGTTGTCTTTTCAGGCCGGAGCGCTCGGAAACTCCCTATAGAAATGTGTCCTTTAGGTTGCTCCTGATCAATGAAACCGGTAAATTACGCAGGATTTTGCCTCCCGTTTTGCTTTTTCAGGCCATAAGACTTTGGTCTTGTTTGGGCTAGTAGTAATCCGGGGAAATCACACAAACCAATACAGGTAGCTGTTCGCTATGAATGACCTGATGTCACAAGCCGTTGAGCTGATGATCGCCGGCATGGGTTTCGTGTTCGTGTTCCTGGTTATCCTGGTATTCGCGACCGGCCTGATGTCCAAAATCATTCTGCGGTTTGCGCCGCCAGAGCCGGCAACCCCGGCCAGAACGCCACGTGCCAAGCCGAAGGCGCCCACGTCGGTTGACCCTGACACCGCCGAGGCCATCAAGAAGGCGATTGCACAATACCGGGCACGCCACAAGAAGTGACCCTGGTACAGATTAGAACCTTTTAACAGAAGGCTGACACGATGACTGACACGAAAAAACCGCTTGGGATTACGGACGTAATTCTGCGTGACGCCCACCAATCCCTGCTGGCCACCCGCATGCGGCTGGATGACATGCTGCCGATTGCCGAGAAACTCGACAAAGTCGGTTTCTGGTCCCTCGAATCCTGGGGTGGTGCTACCTTTGATTCCTGTATCCGTTACCTGGGTGAAGACCCCTGGGATCGCATCCGCGAGCTGAAAAAAGCCATGCCCAACACGCCCCAGCAAATGCTGCTGCGCGGCCAGAACCTTCTGGGCTACCGTCACTATGCGGATGACGTGGTAGAGCGGTTTGTAGACCGTGCCGCCGAAAACGGCGTAGACGTGTTCCGTATTTTTGATGCGATGAACGACCCCCGCAACCTGGCCACCGCCATCAAGGCTGTTCGCCAGACCGGCAAGCACGCCCAGGGTACGATTTCCTACACCACCAGCCCGGTACACACCATCGAGAACTGGGTTGAGCTGGCCAAGGAAATCGCCGACATGGGTGCCGATTCCATCGCCATCAAGGACATGGCCGGTCTGCTGAAGCCTTACGTGGCTTACGACCTGGTCAGCCGTCTGAAGAAAGAGCTGGATATCCCCATTCACATGCAGTGTCATGCCACCACCGGCATGTCCACCGCCACAGCAATCAAAGCCGCCGAAGCCGGCATTGATAACGTGGATGCGGCCATCTCCTCCATGAGTATGACCTACGGCCATTCGCCCACCGAGGCGATTGTGGCGATCCTGGAAGGGACCGACCGCGATACCGGCCTGGACCTGAACCTGCTGGAAGAAATCGCGTCTTACTTCCGCGAAGTGCGTAAGAAGTACGCCAAGTTCGAAGGCAGCCTGAAAGGCGTCGATTCCCGCATCCTGATTGCCCAGGTTCCTGGCGGCATGCTGACCAACATGGAAAGCCAGCTGAAAGAGCAGAACGCCAGCGACAAGTTCGACCAGGTGCTGGCCGAGATTCCCAAGGTACGTGAAGACCTGGGCTATATCCCGCTGGTAACCCCGACCTCCCAGATTGTGGGCACCCAGGCGGTACTGAACGTACTGACCGGCGAGCGCTACAAGTCGATCTCCAAGGAAACCGCCGCCATCCTGAAGGGCGAGTACGGTTCCGCACCGGCGCCGTTCAACAAGGAACTGCAGGAGCGGGTTCTGGATGGCAAAGAAGCGATCACTTGCCGCCCGGCTGACAAAATCGAGCCGGAAATGGACAAGCTGACCGCCGAGCTGAAAGACATCGCCAAGGAAAAGGGCATCAAGCTGGCCGAGCAGGAAGTGGACGACGTTCTGACCTACGCCCTGTTCCCGCAGATTGGCCTGAAGTTCCTGGAAAACCGTGGCAACCCGGATGCGTTCGAGCCGGTACCGAGTGCTGACGACGTAGCACCGGCCAAGAAAGCCGCAGGTCCTGAGACCTACACCGTGGAAGTGAATGGCCAGAAGTATGTGGTGGCCGTGAACGAAGGTGGCGAAATCAGCCAGATCGAAGGCCAGGGCGGTGCGTCTTCTGCACCGGCGGCCGCTGCTCCGGCCGCTGGCGAAGGCGAGCCTGTACTGGCCCCTCTGGGCGGCAACATCTGGAAAGTGCACGTTTCTCCGGGTGACACCGTGGAAGAGGGCGATGTGATGATTATCCTCGAAGCCATGAAAATGGAAACCGAGGTGCGCGCACCCAAGGCCGGTACCATCGGTGAAGTCTTCATCAAGGAGGGGGATGCCGTCTCCGTTGATGATGAAATGCTGACAATCGCATAAGGGCCAGCATTCCATGGATAAAATGATGACACTGTGGACAGGTAGTGGCCTGTTCAATATCGAGCTCGGCCAGGTGGTGATGATCGCCATCGGCCTGCTGCTCCTCTATCTTGCGATCAACAAGAAGTTCGAGCCACTGCTGCTGGTCCCCATCGGGTTCGGCGGTATCCTGGCGAATATTCCGGAGGCAGGGCTGGCCCTGACTGCGGCGGAGAATGCCATCCACTTCGCATTGAAGAATGGCTCCACGGAGATTCTGGCGGCCCTGGCGGCGCCCCTGGACGTGGCCTACCAGGCCGGCCAGGCGGTGACCCCGGAGCTGAAAGATATCTTCAAGGAAGCGGTCAAGGAAGCCAGCTACTCCGAAATGGCCATGGCCAATTCCATCGCCCAGGATTACGGCTACGGCAACGGTATGCTGTACAACTTCTACTCCGTGGTAATCGGCAGTACCGTTGGCCCGCTGTTGATCTTCATGGGTGTAGGCGCGATGACCGACTTCGGCCCGCTGCTGGCAAACCCCAAGACTCTGCTGCTGGGTGCAGCGGCTCAGTTCGGTATCTTCGGTACGGTTCTGGGTGCAGCCCTGCTGGACTGGACCGGCGTTCTGGAATTTACCATTCTGGAAGCGGCGGCCATCGGTATCATCGGTGGTGCTGACGGCCCGACGTCCATCTATGTATCCAGTGTTCTGGCTCCCCACCTTCTGGGCGCGATTGCGGTCTCGGCCTACGCCTACATGGCGCTGGTGCCGATGATCCAGCCACCCATCATGAAGGCGCTGACCTCCGAGCAGGAACGCAAGATCAAGATGAGTCAGCTGCGCCCGGTGAGCAAGAAAGAGAAGATCATCTTCCCGCTGGTGGTGCTGATTGCCGTGGTTCTGTTCCTGCCCGATGCGGCTCCGCTGCTGGGTATGTTCTGCTTCGGTAACCTGATGCGTGAGTGTGGCGTGGTAGAGCGTTTGAGCGATACTGCCCAGAACGCGCTGATCAACATCGTGACCATTTTCCTGGGTCTGTCCGTTGGCTCCAAGCTGATGGCGGACAAGTTCCTGGATGGCCAGACCCTGGGTATCCTGGGCTTGGGTATCGTGGCTTTCGGTGTGGGCACCGCTTCTGGTGTACTGATGGCGAAACTGATGAACAAGTTCACCAAGGAACCGATCAACCCGTTGATAGGCTCCGCGGGTGTATCCGCGGTACCCATGGCGGCGCGGGTCTCCAACAAGGTGGGCCTGGAAGCCAACCCGCAGAACTTCCTGCTGATGCATGCAATGGGCCCGAACGTGGCCGGTGTTATCGGCTCTGCGGTTGCAGCGGGTGTGATGATCAAGCTTCTGAGCTGATTGTTTTCACTGCTGTAGTTATAGAGAACCCTGCTTCGGCGGGGTTTTCTTTTTTGTAGCCTGCTAGTTTGGGGGCTGGCACCGGGGTGGCGGGGCCTTCCAAAAACCGCTCCTGCGGCACATCCGTGTGGCGCTTCTGCTCCGCCATCGATGGCTCCGCACATTTTTGGAAGGCCCCGCACCCCGATGCTTCTGAACTCCGAACTGTAAGCCATAAGAGTGCAGAAAAATTTGCCTTGTGGTGTTCGTTCTCGGGTGATCAGTGAAAATCTCTGGAGCTAACTGGTAACGAGTTAATCAGGTGGCTCAGGTCAGACAGTTTTCCGGCCATGACATGCACGATGTCTCCCTCTTTTTCGATAACGCCTTTTACGTGTAACAAGCGGGCAGTGAGTAACGGTTTGCGTTGGCGGCGGGCGGTTTCGAGCCAGACGACGACGTTGATGTTGCCGGTTTCGTCTTCGAGGGTGACGAAGGTTACGCCGGAGGCGGTGCCGGGGCGTTGGCGGCCGGTTACCAGGCCGGCGACTTGTACGGGGATGCCGGGGCGTGTGGTTTTTAGTTGGTCGGCGGTGAGGCAGTAGCTCAGGTGGCCTTGTTCGCGGAGCAGGGCGAGGGGGTGTCTTTGTAGTGTTAAGCCTTGGCTGCTGTAGTCTGCGAGGACGTTCTGGCCTTCGGTGGGTTCCGGGAGCAGGTGGCAGGGTTCGGGTTGGTAGTCTGCCATGG
Source organism: Marinobacter sp. L-46 (assembly GCF_056859535.1). Lineage (NCBI taxonomy): Bacteria > Pseudomonadati > Pseudomonadota > Gammaproteobacteria > Pseudomonadales > Marinobacteraceae > Marinobacter > Marinobacter sp. L-46. The sequence goes on along the minus strand of NZ_JBSXOP010000084.1, from coordinate 9,387 downwards.
TTTCGTTGGCGAAGAGTTCTGCCGGTTTTTCGTGTTCGAGCAGTTGCCAGTAGGCCTGGTGGCGGTTGCTGGTAAAGCCGGGCATGGCGTTGGCGCCGGCGAGGAGTTCCATGTCGCGTTGGTTGAGGCCGGCGCGGGTGCGCAGTTCGGCGGCGCTTTGGTAGCCGTTTTTCGGGCGGTTCTGGTGGATACGGTCGGCGCCGCTGGAAGACAGTCCCTGAATAATCCGGAGGCCAAGGCGCAGGTGTTTTTCCGGGCCTTGCAGGGTGTGTTCACGGTGGCTGTGGTTTACGTCTGGTGCCAGTACGGTGACGTTATGGCGTTGGGCATCCTGCACCAGTTGGCTGGGGGAGTAGAAGCCCATGGGCTGGCTGTTGAGCAGGGCGCAGTAGAAGGCGGCCGGATGGTGGCGTTTTATCCAGGCAGAGACGTAGACCAGTAAAGCGAAGCTGGCGGCGTGGGATTCCGGGAAGCCGTAGCCGCCGAAACCGCAGATCTGTTGGTACAGGCGCTCGGCAAAGTCCGGATCATGGCCCCGTTCGAGCATGCCGGTGATGAGTTTGTCCCGGAACGGGGTTAAGTCCCCGTGGGATTTCCATGCGGCCATGGCCCGGCGCAGTTTGTCGGCCTCGCCTCCGGTAAAGCCGGCGGCGACCATGGCCAGTTTGATCACCTGTTCCTGGAAGATGGGCACGCCCAATGTGCGCTCCAGTACCTGCCGGACGGCATCGTTGGGGAATTTGACGGGTTCCAGGCCGTGTTTGCGGCGCAAATAGGGGTGCACCATATCGCCTTGAATGGGGCCGGGGCGCACGATGGCGACTTCGATCACCAGGTCGTAGAAGGTTTCCGGTTTCAGGCGCGGGAGCATGTTGATCTGGGCCCGGGATTCCACCTGGAATACGCCGATGCTGTCGCCTTTTTGCAGCATGGCGTAGGTGTCCGGGTCTTCCTGGGGCACGTCCTGCATGGTGAAGGCCTGGCCTTTTTCTTCGCTGATCAGCTCCAGTGCCTTGCGGATGGCGGTGAGCATGCCCAGAGCCAGTACATCCACTTTCATCAGGCCCAGGCTTTCCAGGTCGTCCTTATCCCACTGGATGACCGTGCGGCCTTCCATGGCGGCGTTTTCCACCGGCACCAGTTCCGCCAGTGGCCCTGCGCTGATAACAAAACCGCCTACGTGCTGAGACAGGTGGCGGGGAAAGCCCAGTAAGGTGTTCACCAGGGTAAAGAACTGCTCCGCCACTTTCGGGTTGCGGGTGAGCCCCTTGTCCAGTATCTGCTGGCGCCAGTTGGTGGTTTTGTCGCGCCAGTCGATGCCATCCAGCAGTTTCTCCACCAGGGCGGCATCAAAGCCAAGTGCCTTGCCCACATCCCGGATGGCGCTGCGGTAGCGGTAGCGGATAACCGTGGCGGCCAGCGCCGCCCGTTCCCGGCCGTAGCGCTGGTAGATGTACTGGATGACCTCTTCCCGCCGCTGGTGCTCGAAATCCACATCGATATCCGGTGGCTCGTCCCGGTCTTTCGAGATGAAGCGTTCAAACAGCAGCTCGACCTTGGCCGGGTTCACCTCGGTAATGCCCAGGCAGTAACAGACGGCCGAGTTGGCGGCCGACCCGCGCCCCTGGCATAAAATGCCCCGGCTGCGGGCAAAGGCCACGATGTCGTGGATGGTGAGGAAGTAGTGCTCGTAGTTGAACTCCGAGATCATCCCTAGTTCTTTGCGGATTAACGCCTGCACCTTCATCGGCGTACCTTCGGGGTAGCGGCGGCGTTCGCCTTCCCGGGTCAGGCGCTTGAGATAGGCCGCCGGGGATTCGCCTTCCGGTACAAGATCAGGCGGGTACTCATAGCGCAGGCTGCCGGGCTCGAAGCTGCAGCTGTTGGCAATGTTTACGGTTTCCTGAAGCCAGGCCTGCGGAAACAGGCGTTGCAGCACCAGGAGTGGGCGCAGGTAGCGTTCGCCGTTCTGGAACAGGCAGTGGCCGGCGTTTTCGACCGTGGCGTGGTGGCGCAGGGCGGTGAGTACATCTTGCAGGGGCTGGCGTTCCCTGGCGTGCATGTGCACTTCGCCGGTTGCTGCAACGGCTAGCTGCAAGTGTTCAGCCAGCGCGCGTACCCGGGCCAGCTGTTGCTCCTCACCTGCCTCCAGGGTGCGGGTAGCGCCAATGCGCAGGCGTTGTTCAAACAACCGCTGCAACCATTCACCACACGCCACGGCTTGTTTGTAGCTGGCCGCCGCCGTGGAAGGTGGTTGCCACAGGCACAGGCAGTGATTCAGCTCGTGGGTTTCAATATCCCGGGCAAACAGCTGGTACTGGCCTTTTTCTGCCCGGCGCCGGCCGGTGGTGATCAGTTGGCACAGCTGGCCGTAGCCCTTGCGGGACTGGGCCAGCAGGATGAAGCGGGGCGTGGCCGCGCCGGCGGGGGCATCTTCCAATTCAAACCAGCTGCCGGTAATCAGCTTTACCGGGCTGTCTTTTAAAGCGGCCCAGGCCCTGGGAATACCCGCCACCGAGCAGGCGTCGGTGATGGCGATGGCGTGATAGCCAAGCTCCAGGGCCCGTTCCGCCAACTCATGGGGGTGTGAGGCCCCGGTGAGGAAGGTGAAATTGCTGAAACAGAAGAGTTCTGCGTAGCTGCCTGCCATTAACCAAACCATCCATGTATGAACCAGCCATCGTTAACATCCCGGAACACCCAGGCCAACTCGCCGCCCGGTAACCGGGCGATGTAGTAATCCCGGTGTACCCGCTGGCCATCCCACCAGCCACCGCTGATGCGTTCCGGGCCGGAATGCCAGGCTACCGGCGTTTGTTCCAGTGGCCGGGGGCCTTTCAGCAACCACAAGGGGCGGTGGGGAAGTATCGCCGAAGCGCTGTCCTGGCGCTTTCCGGGTTTGCGTACTTCGCTGGCAGACCAGGCATGTTCCGGCCGGTGATCGTCCATTGGCGCCAGTTGCTTGAGGGCCTGTTCACCCAGTCGGGCCTGCAGGCGGCTGATCAGTGTGTGCCAGGCCTCGTTCAGATCCTGGGTTTCGCCCAGCAGGTCCTGGCCCCCCGGCGCCTCTCGGCCGGTAAAGCGTTTAACCGCCAGAACAAGGCCGGTGACCGGAGCCCGCAGCGGTTGCTGGTCCAGCTTCAGCTGTATCAGTTTCAGAAAAACCTCGGCCCGGTGCTCTGGCCCGGTGGTGCGGATACGTAAACGGGTGGGCTCTTCATGCCGGTGCTGCAACACCAACAGCAGGGTGTCGGTATCCTGCTGGCGCCAGCACAGGTCTTCTTCCAGCTCTGCCAGTATCCGCTGCAGCGAGAACAGCAGCCCCTGAGCGTGCTCCACCTCCTGGATAAAATCCGCCCGCTGCCGGAACGTGTGGGGTGGCTGCCAGGGTGCCTTTGGATCGGCCCGGGTGCCCTGTATTTTCTGGATAATGGCCAGCAGCTCCGGCGATAACCGCCGAGCCAGTTCCGGAGCAGGCAGGGCAAATACCTCACCCAGGGTGTTCAGACCAAGGCGCTGCAGGCGGGTGCAGGATTTCTTGTCAAAGCCCGCAGCCTGTAATGGCAGATTGCCAAGCGCCGTCAGGATATGGCCCTTGTCTGTGGTGCATTCGCCCTTGCCGGTGTGGGCCAGTAACCGGGCGGCCAGCGGCGTGTGGCCAATAGCCACCCAAGCGGTGAGCTGGCGTTCGGTTAACGCCTGTTCCACCGTTTGCCAGATGGCCGGCAAACCGCCGTACAGCTTCTGCAGGCTGCTGACTTCTGCCCAGAGGCCATCCGGTGCTGCCAGGGTGATGTGTGCGGCATAGTGATACAGCCAGCGGGCCTGGTCCTCCAGCAACCAGGCCTCCTGTTTTGCATCTCCCCGCAGTATGTTGAGATCCGGAGCCAGGCCGAGAGCTGTTTTCAGGCGCATACCCGGGGTAATACCCAGGTCCCGGGCGGTGGGGCAGGCCTGAACAACGCCTTGCCCGGCACCGTCTACAATCGCCAGGGCGCCCGTGGCATCCTGGCTGCGGCGGACGTGGTCCAGCAACAGGTGAGGGAAGTGCAGGTAAAGCCAGAGCACAGGGCTACCCCCGGGCCTCGGGCCAGGGCCCCTGAACGACGCGGGAGGAATCCTGAACAGCAATGTTGGCCCGGTGCCCGAGAGCAATGGAACAACGCTGCCCCGGCCAGCTACCGCGGCGTTTGATAATGTTTACCTTGAGTTCCTGATGTTCACCGGGGGCCAGTTCCAGCCGTAAGGCTGCCGGAGAGTTCTGGTCTGAAAGCCGGCGGCTACGGAATAACACACACACATTGCCGCCGGCTTCTGACGCCAGTTGCAGACGCCGGACATCCCGGCTGGCGAGCTTGCCCGGCCAGGCCAGCACCAGCCCGGTAACCGGGGAGCGCAGGCAGTTTTCCATGGTCCATAAAAAGTCCCCCTGATCCCGGGTGTTGATCATCACCAGGTGGCCCAGACCTACCCCTTCACGGGCGAGTGCGGGAGCGTAAGGCGTGTGCGGCGGGTTCAGCCAGAAAATGGTTTTGCTGGCGGCTGATATCCGTTGCATCAGCGGCAGTACCAGGTGCAACTCGCCAATGCCGCAGGTGTCGAGCAGGCACTCACTCAACGCACCCCGCGGCCAGCCCAGACCACCCAGCTGGTTATCCAGCACCTGATAGCCTGTCGACTCCGCCGGCTGGGTGGTCTTTCTGTGCTTGTGGCCCTGCCAGATACGGGCGTCTTGCAGAAGGCTGCTGAGTATTTCGCTCATGGGAAATATCCGAATACTGTTTATATATACAGTATTCTTGTGGGGGCGAAATTTCAACTCCCCACTTGATAAAACCTCTCACGCCACCCACGCTGAACACAGCAACCCGATAGGAGGACCAGCCATGACAAAACTAAGCCAACACGCCTGTGAGGCCTGCCGCGCAGATGCGCCCAAAGTGACCGGCCAGGAGAAACAGGAGCTGCTGAGCGCCATCCCCGACTGGGAAGATGTGATGGTAGATGGAGAGGAACAGTTACGCCGGCTCTTCACCTTCAAAAACTTTGTGGAAGCGCAGGCCTTCACCAACAAAGTGGCAGACCTGGCCGAAGCTGAAAACCATCATCCTGCGATTCTGCTGGAGTGGGGCAAAGCCACCGTGCGCTGGTGGACCCACAAAATCGGCGGTTTGCATAAAAATGACTTTGTTATGGCTGCGAGAACAGACGAGCTTTATTAAAAGGCCTCGTCCACCGGGCTGCGCACACCAAAGCCGCCTTTACGAACAACATGGGTGTAGATTTCGGTGGTACGGACATCGGAATGGCCGAGTAGCTTCTGGATGGTGCGTAAATCGTAGCCCGCTTCCAGAAGCCGCGTAGCAAAACTGTGCCTGAAGGTGTGGCTCCCGGCGGGCTTGTGAATGCCCGCAGCGCGAATGGCGATCTTGAAGTGCTTCTGTACCGTTCGATCAAGCATGTGGTGGCGCCGCCGTCTTCCAGAACGCGGATCAATAGAAAGATCCGGTGCCGGAAATACATACTGCCAGTCTGGTTCCTGGCTGGCACTGGGGTATTTTCTGGCCAGGCCAGCCGGCATATACACTGAGCCACAGCCACGGGCGATATCTACCTTGTGCTGCAGCAAGGCTGAGTGGATCTGTTTCTGAAGAGGCTCAATCAGCCGGTCTGGTAGCAGTGTGATCCTGTCTTTACCGCCTTTACCTTCGCGGATAATTAACTGCTGCATCCCGAAATCGATGTCTTTGACCCGTAACCGAAGCGCTTCACTGATCCGTAAACCGGCACCGTAAAGCAGCATAGCGATCAGTTTGTACTCGCCTTCCAGGCAAGCAATTACCCGCCTGGCCTCATCCGGACTGAATACCACTGGCAGCTTCTTGGGTTTTCTGGCTGCCTCATACTGGAGCTCTTCCAAGGGGGTGCCCAGAAACTCCCGGTACAGGAAAATCAGAGCATTCAGTGCAACTCGCTGGGTAGCCACGCTGACATTCGCCTGCAGTACCAGGTGAGACAAAAATGCCTCTACCTCCGCAGTGCCCATGGTTTCCGGGTGTTTTCGACCATGAAACCGTATAAAGCGTTTGATCCAGAATACGTAGGTTATCTCGGTTTTGTAGGCCAGGCCCCGGAGCCGGATAAAATTCCTGAGTTGATCAAGAAAACGGGTAGATTGCGGTGAAATAGGGGTGCGGATATCCATATCCTGAGCTCTCTCTTGGCATGTATGGATATACAGTATATTGGTGTGAAAATTTGTCAATCCTTGGTTAGGGCTGTAGTTATACGAACGCGTTCGCAAAACTCCGGAAATTTGCATGGGAAATATATGTAACCTTCTGATATGGTTGGAAAGTAGGATTTTGATGGGCGGAGTTATACGCCCCGGGATTGGAGCAGGGGGTGGCTCGAAAGAGGGCGTATAACTCCGGCGGTAGCCGTGGTGATTATGGTTAATCCTTTGTTTTTGTTTGGGAAAGTATGAGATTTTGGGCGCGTTTGGTGTGGAGTTATACGAACGCGGGATATACGAACTCGTTCGTATAATTAGCTGTTAGCTGGTAGTGCCTCGATCCGTTTTGTTGGCTGGGGTGCCATTGGGCCTCGGCCGAAATCTGGCAGCAAAACCCGAATCAATGGTGTTCTGCCAAGGCCGTCAAAGTTCGTCGTCTTGCTGGTAGCTCAGCGTGTTTTGGTGTTGGTATAAAGGTAGGTGTTTGCGTTGCGGGGCTGTCCGTCGAAACCTGGTTCCTTGCTTACCTGCTACTCTGAAGTTCAGGTTCATTCACCGCATCGCAGGCGGTGGTTTTAATCACAGTGCATCAGCGGTTGCTGGTGCCAGAGGGGCGCCGGTGCAGGCTGTCATGTTGGTTGCCAAAGATCGGGTTTCATTCCGGTTCGGCTGTTCGCAGCTAACAAGGCAATCAAATACGTTCCGGCCTGCGGCCTCCACCGGACGCCCTTGTCAGGGCGCCGTTTATTGCTGGCGTTAGGCAATACTAGACGAGGAAATTGGGAGGGTTCAGATTGGTAAGGTGGCTGCGCGCACTATGGGCTTGGTTAGCCGAAGGCAAAGTCGTCTTAATGGGGCTGCTAGTCGTCGTGGCCACGCTGCTGTTGGGTATGGTTACGTGGCAGAGTGAAGCATCTATAAGAATTTCGGGTTTCGCCCTTCAATTTATAGGCATGGTGTTCGCCGCAAGAGGGCTGTTGCAAATTCGAGCACACTTCGGCCAAACATTACTTCGAGATCTCTTTATTGGATGGCTTAAGCGCTTCCCTAGATGGAAAGGTCGCACTGTGAATCTAGGTGGTGTTTCGATTGCGGCAAGGGCGACAATGAGCGCCGATGCAACGGTTTGGACCCCCGACAATCCCGAACACTCAATTGAAAAAAGAGTTCAAGCAATAGTCGATAATCTCGACCGTCTCAAGGCTACGCAGTCACAACAAAGCACAGCTCTGAAAGAGCTCAAAGACAATCATGAAAAACATAGAAAAGAGGTTGCAGAGAGTACCGAACGATTGGAAAGGACGTTGCGGTCGGATTTGGAGTCTTTACATACAGCAGATCTACTGACATCGCTTGTGGGGTTGGCTTGGCTGACCCTGGGTATTTTCTTAAGTACGGTGGCTCCTGAGTTGCATGGCTGGCTTAGCCCTGCCTAACCAGTAGTTCCAGTTCGTTCCGGGCCTGAGGGCCCTCCACCGGACGCCCTTTTTCTCCGCTTCGCTGCAAAAAGGTCGCCGCTGAACAAAAGCGTTATGTGTTACTGCCAAGGAGTAGGTTCTTTTGCCTGAGCTGAAAACTGTTGGCCTTTTCCTTGTTACTGCATTGGCAGAAATTGTCGGCTGTTATTTGCCTTATCTCTGGCTTCGCGAGGGCAAAACTATTTGGCTTTTGGTGCCAGGCGCGCTAAGTCTTGCGGCATTCGCGTGGCTGCTGTCGCTGCATCCCACCGCCGCTGGCAGAGTCTATGCTGCGTATGGTGGTGTTTATATTTTTATGGCGATACTTTGGCTGTGGGCCGTCGACGGAGTAAGGCCAACGGCATGGGACTTGGTTGGCTCAGGTGTTGCGTTGTTGGGTATGGCAATCATCATGTTTGGGCCGCGCACCACATAACCAGTAGTTGTAGTTCGTTCCGGCCTTCGGCCTCCACCGGACGCCCCTGTCGGGGCGCCGCTAAACAATGGCGTTAATGGCCCGGCTTTTGTGGGTTTTTGGCGGGTGCGGTGCAAAGGCCTTGGCATCAGGTTTGGTGCAAAGCCCGCTCATGCTGATGATCGCCAAGGCCGGAAAATTCGCTGTCGGGTTTGGTTGCCAAAATAGTCTGCGGTATTGGTATTCATGGCGTGCCCCAGTCTCGGGGCCGTCCGTCTCAAACGGTAATCGGGCCGGCGGCTTTTGCGTTCTGGTCCCTGTCGCATCCGTTGAGTTGGTGCAAGTTGTCCGGGAGAGGGCATGCGGCTTTTGATTCCAGACTCAACCGCGGTGGTGAACGGCCATTAACCAGGCGGTCAACCGGACGCCAAAAGCGTACCGCTTTTGGTTCCCTCCGCTGCGCTCCGGCGCCGGTTACCTCAGCGTTATGTTCACAAAGAGTCAGGTTTCGTCATATGAAACTCGAGAATATTGAACTGCTGATTGATGGCTCAGGCGAAATCACTATTGGTAGGGTTGGCCCGGTTAGCTGTGCGGCGACTGCATCTGATGAAGATCAATGCCTTGCAATGTTAGTCCGCCGGCCTGAAGAGTCATTCGAAGATTTGCTTACACGATTGGATCGCGCCATTGCAGATGCCGTAGAGGACCAGATATTTGTGGATGAAATAAATGGATAGCCTGTCAAATCTCATACACTGTTGTGACGAGATGCCGAGTGATGGCGTTTCAATCTGTTGGGGGCCAGCCCGTTTTGGCTCTGAAGACCTTGGTTGGTGTTTGGTTATTGAGCGGGTAGCAACAGAGGATGACTTACAGGAAAATCAATATCTTGAGGAAGTGGGTGATACGCTCTGGACTACAGCAGTCGAAATTAAGTGTTGTCCGTATTGTGGTGTTGGGCTCACTGATGCGCGATCCGTCATGTCCTCTGAGGACTTCGGTTATTTTATCCACATTGATTCTTCGGGGTGGCTGGGCAGGCGCTGCTAACACGAAGAAGAACATAACCAGTGCAGGCACGGCGACACCCACTACATTGCGCCTTCGGCTCCATTCCGTAAGCGCGCATGCTGCAAGCGTTATTGGCCCGGCATTCGTGAGTTTTTAGCAGGTGGGGTGCAAAGGCCTTGGCACCGGGATTGGTTGTAAGCCCGCTCACTCTGGTGATCGCCAAGGCCGGAAAATGCGCTGTCTGGTTTGGTTGCCTCAATGGCCAG
>NZ_JBSXOP010000083.1:0-42285 GCF_056859535.1 Marinobacter sp. L-46 | reverse complement strand
CTGATAACCGTCTTGACTGACTGAATAGAGAGAATCGAGACTCTATTCGGCTGGATATTGTGGATACGTTCTCGGGCCGAACTGTGATTCGACGCGGCGGGGTCACTTGCTCAAAATACTTCTGCCGCGCAGACTCCTAGCCGAAAAGAGCCCAAATACTGGAAAGATGGCGATGTGCCATGGCTGACCAGCGCCAGTACAGGAGCAATTTTTACAGATTCAGCGGAACAATTTGTAACTAAGAGTGCCGTTGATGAGTGCTCTCTTAAGGTCTTTCCACCAGGCACACTGTTGTTGGCAATGTACGGTGAAGGTAAAACTCGTGGACAGGTAACAGAATTGAGACTGTCCGCCACATGTAACCAAGCCTGCGCAGCCGTCACTGCCGATGAACAAAAGATCCTACGCAGCTATCTGAAGCTGAGGCTTCTTGAGAATTACGAGGAAACCCGAAAAGTAGCGGCCGGTGGGGCTCAGCCAAACCTTAATCTCAACAAGGTTCGTGGGATTGGCATTTCGGTACCTGAGAAGGAAGAACAATCCGAAATCGTCCGCCAAGTAGACCAGCTCTTCGCCCACGCCGACCGCATCGAACTACAGGTCAACAACGCACTGGCCCGCATCAACAACCTCACCCAGTCCATCCTGGCCAAAGCCTTTGCAAAGCACATCCCTGTGCTTTGCCCTTCGGGCCAGCCTTCGGCTGTCCAAAATCGCTCCCGGCGATTTTGTCGGGGCGAACTCACCGAGCAATGGCGCAAGGACAACCCGGAACTGATCACCGGGGAGAACAGTGCGGAAGCGTTGCTGGAGCGGATCAAGGCAGAGCGGGCGGCGGTGAAACCGGCTAAGAAAACCCGAAATCGGCGGCTATAAGGTAGTAAAAGTCAGAAGAATCAGGAAAATACCCATACAACAGGAAGTGAATCAAAACGCGGAGCATCTGCCATGAAAATAGAAGAGCTACATTTGCAGCATTTTCGCCGCTTTGATGATTTTCGCCTGACCTTTCACGAACAAGCCACCGTCCTGGTTGCCCGAAATGGTGCTGGAAAATCCAGCATTCTGGACGGACTGGCAATCGCCCTTGGTCAATTCCTCACCCGCCTGCCTAAGGTAAGTGGTATCAATCCCAAAGATACCGATTTCCAAATCTATCCGGACGGCAGTAAGCCAGCCTTTATGCGTATAAAGTGCGAATCCATGGATGATGTTGTCTGGGACCGCACGGAGAAAAGGGACAAAACGAAAAAAACCGTCAGCCAGATTCCTGAGGGTAAAGGAATCCGGGATTTGAATGAGTATGTCGATAAGTTCATTGATGCCCATAATGAGGGCCATCCTTATCAACTCCCGATTTTCATCTACTACGGAACAGGCCGCGGCGTCTTCCATATTCCCCAGAGAAAACGGGGCTTTGCAAAAGAATTCAGTCGATTCGATGCATTGAAGGGTGCCCTCGAGAGCCACACCAATTTCCGGAGTTTTGTTGAATATTTCTATGCCCTGGAAGACCGAGAAACCCGCGCCCAAAAAGAGGCGCGATCTTTCGATGTTGAGATCCCGGAACTCAAGGCGATCCGCAAAGCGGTAACGACCATGTTGCCGGCCTTCAGTAACCCGCGAGGTGCCGAGCCCGCGGGCATCAAGCTCGACTGGAATCAGGATGGCGTTGTCAAAGAGCTCCGCATTGAACAACTCAGTGACGGCTACCGAACCACGCTCGCCATGGTCATGGATATTGCAGCCAGAATGGCTGAGGCCAATCCGGATATGCCAGACCCTTTGAAAACGGAAGGTGTGGTGATGATTGATGAAGTTGATCTACACCTTCATCCCGGTTGGCAACAGACTATCCTTCTGGACCTCATCCGTACCTTTGAGAACGTTCAGTTTATTGTGTCTACTCACAGCGCTCAGGTTATTTCGTCGGTCAAGCCCGAGTGTCTTCGGGTAATTAACTGGGTTAATGACAAGGCGGAATTGCTACCCGTTTCATTCTCGGAGGGCGCCGAATCCCAACAAGTTCTGTTGGACGTGCTGGGACTGGAGTCACCAAGAGTAGAGTCCCTCTCCATTGTGAAATCGCTGCATGAATACCAACAGATGGTTGAGGAAGGAAAATGGGACAGCCCGGAAGCGAGATCCCTCCGGGCCAGGCTTGATCAGTGGGGGGCAGAATACGAGCCGGAGTTACGGCGTCTGGATATGGATATCCGTATGCAGGAGTGGGAAAAGGAGAATTCGTGAAATACATTCCAAAGGGACTGGAACCCGAAAAACTGGCCAATTACAAAACACTTAAACCGTATAATACTTGGCCGCAATTTGCCCGAGTCGAACATCGCCGTTTACCCGTGCAGGACCAACTGAAAGAGGATCAAGGCTGGCTGTGTGCCTACTGCGAAATCGATCTTATTGATAAGACGATGGATGGCGACGCTGACTTCAGAGTTGAACATTTCCACCCGAAGTCCGATACAACATCTGGCCATAACTGGCACTTGGACTGGCAAAACCTGTTGGGCTGTTGTCACGGGGGGAGCCAAAGTACGGTTGCTGACTCAGCTACACGTTTCACAAGCCCAGACACATCCTGCGATGTCCCGAAGGGCGATAAAAACCTTGATGGAATCATCCTAAACCCGAGACATATACCAGCCTCCCCCGCGCTCTTCTCATGTAGTCGAAGCACCGGAGAGCTTTCTGTATTAGCGCATAATTGCCAGGCAGCAGGCGTTAGTGTTGAGCAAGCGGAAGAGACGATTCAGGAACTGAATCTAAACGCGCCAAGACTTAACCGCCTGAGAAAGCAGGTTCTGAATGAACTGAACAAACAACTTCGAATAGTCGTCGAACAAGGCGAGGATGTTGGTTTGGCCCGCAAGAAACTTGCTCGCGTACATCTCAGTAAAAATCAGGCAGGAAGGTGGCAGGCATTTTTTACAGCCATTCGTAGCTATCTCGGGAGTGACGCTGAACTGCATCTGGAGGAATCCGGATACCAAGGTTAGCAGCAAGGATGAAAGATTGTGCTACAAAGTGAATTGAGTGGTCTCACTGCTCCACCACAATCAACTCCCCAAGCTCAAACCCCTCAGCCTCAGCCCGCGCCTTAAACGCCTCCAGCACCTCATCACTCACCTCCGGCGTGCGAGACATCAGCCACAGGTAATTCCGGTTGTAGCCGGTGATGTACACCGTGGAGTAGTCGTCATCCAGCTCGAACACCACGTAGGACGCGTAAAACGGCCCGAAAAACGACACCTTCATATGGCCCACGTCACTATCGCCCACAAACACCGCCCGGCCTTCGGCTTCTTGCCATTCGCTTTCCTCGGCGTTGTAGCCCCGGTTGATCACTTTGATGCTGCCGTCGTCGTTCAGGGTGTATTCGGCAGTCACCTTGCTCAGGCCTTCCTCGAAGGAGTGGTCCAGGCGGGCGATTTCATACCAGGTGCCCAGGTAGCGGTCTTTGTCGAAGCCGGTAACCGGTTCGATGCCTTCAGGCAGGCCAGTGCAGCCGGCTAACAGCAGCAGGGTGGCGGTAATCAGGCTCAGTGCTTTCATGGTTCTATCCTCACACCGACAGATGGCGCCGGAACAGCGCCAGTGCGCTTGAGAAAAACACTCCGCCAATGGCCACCAGCGCCAGCATTTGCGGCCACACTACCTCCAGCCCGGCACCCCGGTACAGAATGGCCTGGGCCATGCTCACGAAGTGGGTAGTGGGGGCGGCCAGCATGATGTTCTGCACCAGGTCCGGCATGCTTTCCCTTGGGGTGATGCCGCCAGACAGCAGCTGCAAAGGCAGGATGGTGAGGATCAGCAGCAGGCCGAACTGGGGCATGGTGCGGGCCACGGTGCCGATCAGGATGCCGATGGCGGTGGTGGAGAACAGGTGAATGAGCGCCCCCAGCAGGAACAGCCACACAGAGCCGGCAATGGGTACGTTCAGCCAGCCCTGAATCACCAGGGTGATCGACACAGAAGCCGCCAGCAGCACCACCAGGCCGTTGGCCCACACCTTGGACGCCATAATCTCGAACGGCCGCAGCGGCATTACCATCAGGTGTTCCACGGTGCCGTGTTCGCGTTCGCGAATCAGCGCTGCGCCGGTCAGGATGATGCTGATCAGGGTCACCTGGGTGATCAGCTCCATCACGCCGCCAAACCAGGTGCCGTCCAGGTTGGGGTTGAAGCTGGCGCGGGTCACCAACGTCACCGGCAGGCCGTCGGTGGAACTGCCCGGCTGCAGGAATTCCGCCACTTCGGTCATGGCGAAGCGTTCTATGTAGGTGGTGCCGATAAAGGCCTGGCTCATGCGGGTGGCGTCTATGTTCAGCTGCAGGCTTACCGGCTGGCCCTGGCGCACGTTGCGCTCGAAGCCTTCCGGGATTACCAGGGCGAAGGTGTGGCTGCCCTTGTCCAGCAGGTCGTCTATCTGGTCGTAGCGCACCATGTCTGGCGGCAGAAACCAGGGCTGCTGCAGGGCATTGATGACCCGGCCGGAGAGCACGGTCTGGTCTTCATCCACCACCGCTACCGGGGCGTTGTGCAGCTCCATGGAACCGGCGGAGCCGGCGGTGTAGATCATCAGGGTAAAGGCCACCAGCACGAACACCATCAACACCTTGTCCTGCCACAGGCTGCGCAGTTCCTTGATACCCAGGTGCCAGATGTTACCGAGAGATTTCATCATCAGCGCCCCTGTTTCCGCAGCAGTACCATGGCCAGGCCGGTCAGCACCGGAATAAACGCCGCCAGCGCCAGGAACGCGCCCTGCATGTCGGCCAGGGTCAGGCCCTTGGTGAACACACCCCGGCTGATCTGCAAAAACCAGGTGGCCGGCCAGAAGGGGCCGATCCAGGCGCCAGCACCGCTCAGGGACGATACCGGTTCGGTCAGGCCGGAGAACTGCACGGTGGGCAGAATACTGAGTATGGCGGTGGCCGCCAGGGCGGCAATCTGTGTGGAGGCAAAGGTGGACATCACCTGGCCCAGGGCGGTGGTGGCGGTAACAAACAGCAAGGCGCCAAGCGTGAGGGTGAACAGGCCACCCTTCAGAGGTACATCAAACACATAGACCGCCAGTAACACCAGGCTGGCGTAGCTCACCATGCTGAAGGCGATGTAGGGTAACTGCTTGCCCAGCAGAAATTCCAGCCGGGTGACCGGGGTGACGTACAGGTTGGTGATGGAACCCAGTTCTTTCTCCCGGACAATGCCCAGGGCCATCAGTATGGCCGGGATGAAGATCAGCAGGATCGGAATCACCGCCGGCACCATGGCATCCAGGCTGCGGAAATCCTGGTTGTAGCGATAGCGGTCTTCCAGGCTGACCAGGCTCAACGTGGGTACTTCGCCCCACGCCTGCCGGGCCTGTTCGCTCAGGTAACTGATGTGCATACCCTGCACGTAGCCGAGGATGGTTTCGCCCCGGAACGGCATCGCGCCGTCCACCCACACCGCCAGCTCGGTGTCGCGGCCCCGTTTCATATCCCGGCCGAAGCCGGAGGGAATTTCGATGGCCAGGCTGAGCTCCCCGGAACGCATGCGCCGCTCCAGCTCCTCTGTCTTCGACAGTGCCGGTTGCTCGACAAAATAGCGGGAGCCGGAGATCGCCGCGATGTAATCCCGGCTCTGGGGCGTCTGGTCCCGGTCCAGCACCGCAAAGGGCAGGTCTTCTACATCCATGGTGATGCCGTAGCCCAGAATCAGCATCAGCAGGGCCGAGCCGATTAAGGCAAAGGCCATGCGGATCGGGTCCCGCAGCAGTTCCCGGGCTTCGCGCCGGCCGTAGGCCAGCAGCCGTTGCGGGCTGAAGGCCCTGGGGCGTTCCGGCTGGCCGCCCTCTTTATTCAGCAGTTTGCCGCTGGTCTGGCTTTCCGGTTCCTTGTCCACCGCTTCCAGGGTGGTCATGAAGGCGCCTTCCAGGCTGTCGCTGCCGGTTTGTTCGATCAGTGCTTGGGGCGTGTCACAGGCCAGTACTTCACCGGCGTGCATCAACGAAATGCGGTCGCAGCGCTCGCCTTCGTTCATGAAGTGGGTGGAGATAAAGATGGTCACCCCGTCTTCCCGGGACAGCCGCATCAGCAGCTGCCAGAACCGGTTACGGGCGCCGGGGTCTACACCGGAGGTGGGTTCATCCAGAATCAGCAGTTCCGGCTCGTGCACCACCGCCACCGCTAAAGACAAACGCTGGCGCACCCCCAGCGGCAGTGCGCCGGCCTGGTGGTCCAGCACCTCTTCCAGGCCGAATTCCCCGGCCAGGCTGCTGATGCGCCCGGCAATTTTTGCCTCCGGCAGGTGGAACAGCCGGGCGTGCAGGTCGAGGTTCTGGCGCACGGTCAGCTCGCCGTACAGGGAGAACGACTGAGACATGTAGCCCACCTTGCGGCGGGTGGCCAGGTCTTTGGCATCCAGCGGCTCGCCGAATAACGCCACATTGCCCTCCGTAGGCGTCAGCAGGCCGGTGAGCATTTTCATGGTGGTGGTTTTGCCGCAGCCGTTGGAGCCCAGAAAACCGAAGATCTCGCCTTTCGGGATGGTAAAGCTGACGTCTTTGACCGCGGTAAAGCTGCCGAATTTCAGGGTCAGGTTCTCCGCCACGATGGCCGGAGTGCTGTTTTCGGGAGTGGGCGAAGCTGCCGCTTGTGCCGATACCGGCACGCCCAGCTCCTGCTCCCGGCGGCTGTCCGGCAGCAGGGCGATAAAGGCATCGTCCAGGTTATCGGTGCCGGTTTGCTGGCGCAGCTCGGCGGGGGAGCCGGTAGCCAGCACTTTGCCGGCGTCCATGGCCACCAGCCAGTCGTAGCGTTCGGCTTCTTCCATGTAGGCGGTGGCTACCAGCACGCTCATCCCACTACTTTGCCCACGGATGGTGTCGATCAGGTCCCAGAAGCGTTTGCGGGAGAGCGGGTCTACGCCGGTGGTGGGCTCGTCCAGAATCAGCAGGTCCGGGTTGTGGATAAGTGCGCAGCACAGGCCCAGTTTCTGTTTCATACCGCCAGACAGTTTGCCGGCGGGGCGGTCCCGGAAGGCCAGCAGGCCAGTGGCATCCAGCAGGCGGTCGATCTGCTGCCGGCGGGAGGCACCGGTGAGGCCGAACAGGTCGGCAAAGAAGGCAATGTTCTCGTCCACCGTCAGGGTGTGGTACAGGTTGCCACCCAGGCCCTGGGGCATATAGGCAATGCGCGGGGCGGCCTGGTTGCGAAACCGGTGGCTGGCCATGTCGCCGCCCAGCACCTGCAGTCGACCCTGCTGTAATTCACGAGCCCCGGCAATCAGCCCCAGCAGGGTGGATTTACCCACCCCGTCCGGGCCGATCAGGCCAACCATGCAGCCAGCGGGGAAATCCAGCGTAATGTCGCACAGCGCAGCGGTTTCCCCGTAGTGGTGGCTGATTCCTTCCAGCCGGGCTACGGTGTCAGTCATTGGGCAGGCTCGCCTTCAGGCTATCGGGCCAGGGCAGGCTTTCATCCAGCCGCACATAGGCTTCGCCCGGCACACCGGTTTTTACCCGGTCCCGGTAAGCTTTGAGCAGGTCCGGATTGATGCGGATGCGTACCCGGAACATCAGCTTCTCCCGCTCGCTGCGGGTTTCCACCGATTTGGGGGTGAACTGGGCTTCTGCCGCCACAAAGCTGACCTCCGCCGGCACCACGTAATCCGGCAGGGCATCCAGGATGATGCGTGCTTCCGAGCCTACCCGCACTTTGCCGGCCTGGGCCGTGGGCAGGAAGATGGTCATGTAGACGTCGGTCACATCCAGCACTGTGGCCACCTTGCCGCCGCCAGCCAGTACCTCACCGGGTTCCGCCAGCCGGTATAGCACACGGCCACCCACCGGAGTGGAAAGCTGGCTGTCGTCGATGTTGGTCTGGATTTGCCGGATGGCAGCCCGGGCCGATTCAATGCCGGCATCGGCCGAAGCCACCTGTACCCGGGCCGCCTGCAGGGCAGCCCCGGCGGTTTCTGCCGCCGTGCGGGTGCGGTCCAGCTGCTCCCGGGAGGCATGGCCCCGGTCGACCAGGGTTTCAATACGGGCGAGTTCGGCACGGGCATAGCGCTGCTCGCTTTCCCGCTGCAAGACGATGGCTTCAGCCAGCAGCCGGGCCTGTTCGGCCTGGTGCAGGTTGGCTTCGGCAGCCGCCGCACGGGCCTTGAGCTCGTCGGTGTCCATCACCGCCAGCAGCTGGCCGGCTTCTACCATATCACCTTCACGCACCTCGAAGGATTCAAGGCGCCCGGGTATGCGGGTGGCGATATCCACTTCGGTGGCTTCAATACGGCCGTTGCCGGAAGCAATGTGCTCGGGGAGTTCGTCGCCGTTCGGCATCAGGTACCAGACAGCAGCCGCTATCACAGCCACAATCAGCAGTGCCAGCAGGAGTTTGGAGGCAGTTTTGGCGCTTTTACCGGCCATATGTCGTCCTTGATCAGATGAGTAATACGGAAGGGAAGTATAGAGAAAAAGTGTGACGATAAGGCTGACAGGAATCAAGATCGCTTCCAATCTATCTGGACTGTCAGCCTTACAGTAAATCAGTAAGCGCCGCGAATCAGGTCGATACCCGGCTTCAGTACTTCACGCCAGGCTTGCTGTAACTCGGGGGTCCACTCTGGGTCGTGGGCCCGCACGGTTTTCAGCAGGGATTGCTCCCACAGGTCGTACCATTCCGGTTTGATGTTGTAGTTGCTGCGGTTATGGCTTTCGCCCAGGTCCCGCAGTTTGCGGTCCGACATACCCCGGGCAACCAGGATAATCTGCATTACGCCGTTACGGAGCAGGTGGCGCTGGGCCGGCATATCGGTATTCGCAAACCGGGCGCGAATAGCCTCAGAGCTGGCCATGAAGAAATCGTAGAAGTCGACAAAGAAGTCATCCTTGCGGCAGCAACGGCCATAACTCTGAAAAACGAGGTCCGTGTTGGTCATTTGCAGTGAGTGTCCTTGAATTTTTTCGGGAATGGGTAGGAGGGCACGGATTGTAAGGATGAAGCCAGCCATTGCTATAGCGGCATATCGCTACGACTAAAGACTGCGACAAAATGTCGCCGACCGGGGCCAAGAGTTATTCCGAACCAACCTGAACGGAACCTCCAGTCGTTAAATTCTGCGTAGCAAAAGAATGTAAAACGAACCTGCAAATTCACCTCGCCAAGCAGGGTTTGCGATAGACTTGCCGGAAAATACCAAGGAACCACGTTAAGGAACTAACGAATGGCGTTTGAATACGGTACCCAGAAACTCAACATCCGGAACCCGTTCCGGTTCGAAGGGCTTGTCCGGTCTGTTCGAGGTCTTGTGCTGACGGCGATCGGCGTTTATCTCCTGTTGCAGATCCAGCCATTGCTCTCGACGGATAAAACCCAGGCCTGGGTGAATCTGGTGATTGGTGGTTTATTTGTGATTGGTGGTTTCAAAGCTCTGGGTGTCGGGCTGTTTCAGGTTATGCGTTTTTTCGTGGGCCGGGCAGCCCCCGCCTCGCTGACCGGCAACGTCGCCCGGGAAGCGGTTCAGGAAAAAGAACCAACGCTCTACACAGCACGCAGCATACACAACATGCTGATGAGCAAAAGTAACCCGACCTTTACTGAACCCCAGGGGTGGTTTGCCCGCGCCGTGCATTCGGTATTTCCGGGGCTGATCGTAACGCCCTGGCCTATCCGGAACATGGCCAAAACGCTGGTGATGAAAATCACGCGCAGCCTTATCGCGCTATGCGCCTTCCTGATCGCCTCCCTGGTGGTGATGATGGTGTTCTCCGGCACTGCCGGCGGCGAAGCGGGCAGCGTTGTGGTGTCGTTGGTGTTTCAGGTTGTGTTGCTGGTTTATCTCGGCTTGATTTGGGTAAAGCTGGGTAATCCACTCACTCGCCAAAACATGACCAAACTGAACACCTACTCCAGTGGCGGGCTTGCTCTGGTGGTTATTGGCGCGATCGTGGTTCCGGTATTAGTTGCGCAAGGCTGGATTGCGCTCTGGTCCGAGCTGAGCCCCGGAAACCGCGCCGAATTTGTTGAATTGTTGCCCGTTCTCGAGCCGGTCTTTTACACCGGAACTCTGCTCACGCTGACGCTGGTTTGTGCAGCCATTCTTGCCGCCATTGCCGTGTTGATGATTCGGGCGCGTATTCGGATGGTTGAGATCAAAACCAGTAGCTCGGAGAAAAACAACAGCTGGCGCTACGACCTGCACCCAAGACAAATTTTCACCACGCTGAGAGATCTGGTTTTGATGGGAAAACGGGAGCAGGAACTTCCGAATCGCATGTACCTGGATGAAAACGACACCGGCCAGGCTAACCGGGATAACGAGCAATTTAATGGCGACTTGATTACCGAAATTCAGCCCGTAGTCGAGGATATGCCTGAATCCGTTGTTATGCGCTACTCGCGGATCGGCGGCACGGTATTAGCCCAGATCCTGATGCTGTTGGGTGCCGTCCTATTCTGGCTGGGAGCACAAAGCGTCTTGCCCCATATCGATACATGGCGTCAGCTGGTCAGCCAAAGTGCGGGTATTGAAACCGTGGTCAGTCAGCTATTAGTGCCGGTTGGTGCGACCGCAGCCACTTTGCTTGCGGGTCTTTTGCTGATGGGCTTTGGCCGTACGCTGGACAGAATCTGTCATATGTTCTGGGCCGAGATTTTCTTCCGCTCCAGGATTTTTGATTTTCATTGCGAGGGTACCGTCATGCGGGCCACTCATTTTCGCGGGGCAGACCGCCACAGCGCTTCCAGCGAGCAGGATGTTTTTACCTTTGATGCAACGTACTTTGCTTTGGCGGCAGACACAGTAAGCTCCACTTTTGCGGTATCTGGTCAATACAATCTTGAACAGCCACGCTATGTGTTATCAATGAGCCCCTGCGATGGGTTTATGGAAAGCGTTATGGGCGATCTGGAGCAACAGTTCCGCCAGCGGAATGAAGAAATTCAGAACGAAAAACGGTCAGACAGGGAGCAGCGTCTTGACTATATTCGTCAGGAACAGGAAGCCCGCCGCACTGGCGATATGACAGCGCAAGGCCTGGTGCTTCCCCAGCAACCTGCGCTGGACTCTGAGATGGTAAGCCCGAATGCCGAGCGTGAGAAAATTGCTCGCTGGGAAGGGGATAACGACTAATGCTGCCCGGCCGGAGTTAGCCGGAACCTGCAAACCACCACCCCGGTAGCAGTCGTTTTACCGGCGGCTTAAGGAAACGGTCGTCAATCAACCAGATCACGCCCCGGTCGTCCGGGGTGCGGATCACCCGGCCGGCGGCCTGGGCCACCTTCTGCAGGCCGGGAATCAGGTAGGTGTAGTTGTAGCCTTCCCCGAATCGCTGTTGCAGCCGGCCTTTGAGGATTTCATGCCAGGCATCGAACGGTGGCAGGCCGAGGGTAGCCACGAAGGCGCCGATGAGCTGGTCGCCGGGCAGGTCGATGCCTTCACTGAACACGCCACCGAGTACCGCGAAGGCTACTGAGCCTTCAGGCTTCTGGAACTCCGCCAGGAACTGCCGGCGTTGCTCCGGGCTCATGCCCGGCTGCTGGGCGCGTTGGGGAATATCCGGTGCTTGCTGCGCCAGCGTGTCACTCACTTCCTTCGCGTATTTAAAGCTGCTGAAGAACGCCAGGTAATGGCCCGGCCGTTCCCGGTATTGCCGGGCGATCAGTTTGGCGATGGGTTGCAGCGAGCTCTCCCGGTGCACCTGCCGGGTGCTGATGCCGGGGGTGAACTGCACCTGCAATTGTTCAGCACTGAACGGGCTGGACAGGGAGGTGAAGCGGGCGTCTTCCGGCAGGCCCAGCAGGTCCCGGTAATAGACGCCGGGGCTGAGGGTGGCGGAGAACAGCAGTACCGAGTGCGCGGCCTTGAAGCGTTCAGTGAGGAAATCCGCCGGGATCAGGTTCTGGATGGTCAGGCGGGCCCGGCCACGGCCGCTGCGCTGAAATTCGCACAGGGAGTGGTCGCCGAAGCTGTCCGCCAGTTTCATAAAGGCCACGCTTTCGAACATCACTTCCTGCAAGGCCAGATCCGGCGGGTTGTCGGCCAGATAATCGGTGATCACAGAAACCATGGCCTGCAGTGCACCCAGTAATTGCGGTGGCAGAGTCGCCAGGAACACCGGCTGGGCCTGTTCACCGTGATCCCGGATCAGCGCCTGCCAGGCCCGGGCGGTGCGGTCCAGTGCTGCTTTTACCGGTTTCGGGGCAATCTTCTTCAGCTTTAACAGCCGCTGCTGTTCCAGCTGCACCGAATACATGCCCCGGGCCCGGTCCACCAGGTTGTGGGCTTCGTCCACCAGCACGCTGGCTTGCCAGTTGTTCTGGCGGATCAGGCCGTGCAGCAGGGCGGACTGGTCGAACATTCGATTCACATCACCGATCACCAGGTCGCTCCAGCGGGCCATTTCCTGGGCGAGGAAGTAGGGGCAAATGTCATGCCCTGCGGCGATTTTCGCCAAATTCTGCTGATTTAACGGCCCTTTGCTCTGTACCGCCTCGGCCCGGGCGTCCGGCAGGCGGTCGAAAAAGCCTTTCGCCAAAGGGCAGGATTCGCCGTGGCAGGCTTTGTCCGGGTGTTCACAGGCGTCGTCTTTCGACACCAGTTCCAGGGTACGCAGCGGCCAGGGCTGCAGCTCATGCTGGGCGGCTCGCAACTTATCCACAGCATCCAGCGCCAGCTGCCGGGCGGTGTTGCGGCAGGTGAGGTAGAACAGCCGGTCCTGCTTTGCGGCAGGCATGGCCATCAGGGCCGGGAACAGCGTGCCCAGGGTTTTACCCAGGCCGGTGGGAGCTTCCAGCAGCAGGGTGCCGGCTTTGACGGAGTTCTTGTACACCGTTTCCGCCAGTTGCCGCTGCCGGGGGCGAAAGTCCGGGAACGGAAAGGTCAGGGTGGCCAGCAGGGCGTCGCGCTGCTCTCGATGGTGTTCTTCCTGCTCGGCCCAGGCTTGGTAGCGGCCACACAGAGTTTCGAGTTCCTGCCAGAGCTCGTCGGCTTTGGCGGTTTCGGTAAGTACCGTTTCCTTGTCCCGACCGGTGTCGTAATACACCAGGGCCAGCTCTACGCTTTTGCGATTTTCCTGCCGGCACAGCAGGGCGCCATAGGCCCGTAACTGGGCCCGGTGCAAAGCCCGTTGGTGAGGGCGGATACGGGACACATCGCCCCGGTGGGTTTTGATTTCTTCCAGCCGGTTCTTGTGCGGGTTATAGCCGTCAGCCCGGCCTGAAAGCTTCAGCCCCATGCAGTTACCGGTAAGTGAATACTCGCTTTTATAGCCGTAGCCACGCTTTGACTGGATTGCCTGATGGCCGGCAATGCCCTCTTCGCTGGTGGGCGCCGGGGTATAGCGGAAGTCCAGGTCGCCGTGGCGGGCCGCGAATTCACAGAGGGTACGGACCGCGACTTTCACACGCTCGCCTCATCGCCATCCCAGCGCACATAGCAGACGCTGGCCGGGATGCCTTGCCGGGCGAAAAAGTGTAACCAGCGAACCTGGTGGTCCTGCAACCGGTCGCCGGGGCCTTTTACTTCGATCATTTCATAACGCTGTTCAGGTTGCTCGGCATCCGGCACCAGCCGGATCAGGTCCGGGAAGCCGCTGCGATGTTCCTTGATGTTGTGAAGCAGCCGGCGGAACAGGGCATCCAGGTGGTGGGCGGGAATGCAGTGCAGCGCCAGTTCCAGCAGGGCTTCATCCAGTACCGGCCAGAATACGAAGGGACTGGCGATGCCCTGTTTGGCCTGAAAGGTGTCGCGAATGTGCTGTTTATAGGCATGGGTTTTCAGCAGGCCAAAGCGCTCCTCAAAGGCCTGCGCGCGTCGGGCGACAAAGTCTTCCCGGGTCAGGTCCGCTGGGCCGATATGGAACGGATGGAAGAAGGCGCCGGGGATGGGTTTGAAGATCACCGGCCAGCACAGCAGGCCGAACAGGGCATTGATCAGGGTGTTTTCCACATAGAACACCGGGGCTTGCTCGGTGCTCAGGTGCTGAACCGCCGCCAGCTCCACGGTGCCGGTGTCTGGCCTGGGCAGGGTGAGGGTGAATTCCCGCAGTGGGAGGTTATCCACAGGCTCGGGTTTGTCGGCCCCCACCTTGGGCGCCAGCCGCTTCAGCAGGCGACCCAGGCCCTGGGCTTCGGCGTCGCTCAGGTCACTGGTTCGCCACTGACAGGCAATGCCCCAGGCCTCCTGAAAACGCTTCATCCGTTCCAGTAAGCGAAGCTGTTTCAGCCGCGCTTCCCGGTGTCCGCTGTTTTCCCAGACCTCGAGTGCCAGTTCCCGTTCACCCTGGCGCTCCGCCTGCCGGCCCAGTTCCAGCAACAATCGGTCCCGGCGGCTGGTGAGCCAGGGGTTATCCACAGGCCCGGGGACATCGGGCCAGACGTCCGCCGCCGGTTCGCCGGTATCGAGCCGTTCCCGGCACTGGTGCATCTGCAGGTAACAATCCACTTCTGCCCGGCGCTGAAAGGCGCGGGATTCCGGGGTGAAGGGCACCGGCTCGAACTGCTGCACGCCCAGTTCCACCAGCACAAAGTCGGTCCAGCTCTGGCGCAGGTTGCCGAAAAACATCAGGCGGATGCGGTCGAACAGGGCCATGTCCTGGAGCTGGACCACTTCCGGGGCCTGTTCACCGACTGCCTCTGCCAGCCAGTGCTGCAGGGGCTTTAGTTCACTGAACGCTTCCGCCAGCAACTCCCGCATCTGAGCTTTTCCCAGCGTTTTCGGGTGGCCCTGTTGGTGCAGCCAACCGCCAAAGACCGGCCTTAGTTCAGCCAGGGTAAACAGCCGGAACAGATCATCCAGGCTCAGCTCCGGCGAGTTATCCAGCCAGCCCTCCTGCACCAATAACTTGAGCGCTTCGGCCTCCGGCACCGGCAGCTCCGGATAGAGCAGCTTGTCGGCCCGGAAAAGCTCACCGGTACGCATCACCATCCGCGTGAGCAAGGCCCTTGGCCCGGTCGCCAGGTTGGCAAACGCCGCCAGCCGGTTTCGCTCCCGATCGGTCAGCAAATCTGAGTGATGATCGGCCACCCAGGACACAATGGTGTCCATGTTGCTCAAATAGTACAGGGGGTCTTCAAGGTTTGCTGTTTGCGGGCGCTGGCCCGTGGTTTCTGTCGTCATAGGGCTGGAACTGTAATCCATGCACAAAAATTAATCATCACACGCCTTGCCAACCCCTCTAATGATAACTATTATCATTTGCATCACGACAAGGAGGACGCCATGAAATTTCTCTGCCCACGCCATCGCCAGATCTTCTCCCGCCTTTCTCTCAATGAACAGAACGAGTTATGGCTGTTCTGGATGGAATACGCCTTCACCTTCTGCGAGAACCAGGATGCCGAAAAGATGATTGCCGCCACCGGCAGCGCCTTTGACCTGGCCTGCCTGGCGCGGGCGGAGCACCCGGACTGCATGCATGTGGAACTGACGCTGGCCGCCATTCTGGTGTGCCGTGCCCTACGGGACCGGGGCGAGCACAATGCGGCGGATTATGTGCTGTTCACGGCAGTCGAAAACCTGCAGCTGGCCGAGCCCTGTGTTAACAGCGCCAGCGGCTGCTGCAGCACCGATGATTGCATTGCCGTGCTTCTGGACACCACTCGCCAGGCTGATTTCTTCAGCGAATACCTGAACTGGCCGGTATTCCCGGTGGCTCAATACCCGGCCACCCTCGCCGAAAACGCAATCAACTGAGGACGGGAGGCTCTATGGGAATGGCTCTCTTACACCCCGATCTATCCCGGCAGCATCACTACAATCCGGTGAACTGGCCCGGTGCGACGGATTCCGCTCAGGTCGCCATCTCGATTTCCGCCGACTCCCTGTGCCGGCTTTTGCAAAGCCACCAGCTGCACGTGGAAGACCTGACCTGCCTCGATGCGGAATCGAGGGCCCGGGTGCGGCAAATGCTCCTCGACCTGGTGCGTTGACCGAACGCGACCTTCTTTGTCGCAAGTCACAGGTATCCTTTGTTCTGCAACCTGGCGCACCCTCTGCGAATCCGGGAGCGCTTAAGGTAAGCTGTTTGCCATCCATTCCAGCGAATTCCGCAGCTAAGGACACCCATGGCCGCCATTGAACCCGGCTTTCACGCCATCCACGCCAACCACCTGGAAGACCTGCGCCGTGCCGTGGTCTATATCTGCCGGCAGAACCCCATGCCGCCGCTGCAGAGCGAGACCTTTCTGGTGCAGAGTAACGGCATTGCCCAGTGGCTGAAGCTGGCGCTGGCGGAGAAGCGCACTAATGAAGGCGTGGGGGGTGGCTTGGACGGAGGCCTGGGCATTGCCGCCGGCATGGATTTCCTGTTTCCCGCGCGCTTTATCTGGCAGGCCTACCGGGCGGTGTTGCCGGACGGCGAAGTGCCGGAGCAGTCTCCCTTCGACAAGCGCCGGCTGGTGTGGCGGCTGTACCGGTTGTTGCCGGAGCTGGTGGGGCAGGATGAAGCGTTCACGCCATTGGCACGGTTTCTGGACGGCAGCGATACCGACCTGCGCAACTTCCAGCTGGCCGAAAAAGTAGCCGACCTGTTCGACCAGTACCAGGTGTTCCGCGCCGACTGGCTGGCGGCCTGGGAGCAGGGCAAGGACGTGGTGATCACCGCCCGGGGTGAGGAAAAGGCCCTGGATGCGGAAACCCTCTGGCAGCCGTTACTCTGGCGCAAGCTGGTAGAAGACGTGGGCAGCGAGGCCCACACCAGCCGCTCGCAAATTCACACCCGCTTTATGGAGCAGGGCCAGCGCATCAGCGAGCCGGCCAATCCGGGGCGCCTGCCCAAACGCATTGTGGTGTTCGGGGTGTCGTCATTGCCCCGGCAGGCGCTGGAAGCTTTATACGTATTGAGCCGCTTTAGCCAGGTGGTGCTGTGCGTGCACAACCCCTGCCAGTTTTACTGGGCCGACATCATCAGCGACCGGGAGCTGCTGAAAGCCGAACGCAAGCGGGGCGCCGCACACCCGGTGTTGTCGCAAATTGAGGACCCGGACCAGCTGCACCAGCATGCCAACCCGTTGCTGGCGGCCTGGGGAAAACAGGGCCGGGACTACATCCGCCTGCTGGATGAGTTCGACAATCCGGACGATTACCGCAGCAGTTTTCAGACCCCAGGGCAGAAGATCGACATCTTCACCGACCATGGCGATGTGGATAACCCCTGCCTGCTGCACCAGTTGCAGAACGATATCCACAACCTGACCCCATTGCAGGAAATCCGCCAGCAGCACCGCACGGTGGATCTGGCCCGGGACCATTCCGTGGTGTTCCACGACGCCCACGGCCCCCAGCGGGAGGTGGAAATCCTGCACGACCAACTGCTGGCCGCGTTCAATGCCAACCCCACGCTGCGGCCCCGGGATGTGATTGTGATGGTGCCTGATATTAATGTGTATGCGCCGCACATCCAGGCCGTATTTGGCCGCTATTCGCCGGGCCGCAAACGCCACATTCCGTTCACCATTTCCGACCAGGGCCAGCGCCACCACGAACCGGTGCTGATAGCCCTGGAAACCCTGATGTCGCTGCCCCGCAGCCGCTTTGGCGTGAGCGAAATTATCAGCCTGCTGGAAGTGCCCGGCATTCGCGACCGCTTTGATATCAGTGAAGACGAGATTCCCCTGGCCCGGCGCTGGGTGGAAGGCGCCAACATTCGCTGGGGCCTACATGGCGAGCACCGGCAAAGCCTGGACCTGCCGGCGGAGCTGGATCGCAACACCTGGCAGTCTGGCCTTCGGTCCATGCTGCTCGGCTACGGCATGGGCGATGACGAACCCTGGGGCGGGGTAGAGCCCTATGGCGAAATCGGCGGCCTGCAAGCCAGCCTGGCCGGGCGCCTGGGCGAGTTCGTACACCAGCTGGAAACCCTGTGGCAGGCCCTGCAAGCCACCCGCACGCCCGGTGAATGGGAAGCCCTGTTCTCCGCCATGCTGGAGCAGTTTTTCCACAAGGTGGAAGGCCAGGACCTGCTGTTGCTGAACCGCTTCCGCCGCCAGTTGGAGCAATGGCTGGAAGATGCCCTCGCCGCAGGCCTTGATCACCAGCCGCTGCCTCTGAACATCGTCAAGGATGTGCTGCTGCAGGGCCTGGACGAAGGCGGCCTGAACCAGCGATTCCTCGCCGGCAAGGTGAACTTCGCCACCCTGATGCCGATGCGCGCCATTCCGTTCCGCAAGGTGTGCCTGCTGGGCATGAACGACGGCGACTACCCCCGCTCCCGGCCGCCCGTGGATTTCGACCTGATGGCCCAGGACTATCGCCCGGGCGACCGTTCCCGCCGGGAAGACGACCGTTACCTGTTCCTCGAAGCCCTCCTATCCGCCCGGGAGCAGCTGTACATCAGCTGGGTAGGGCGCAGCATCAAGGACGATTCCGAGCGGCCACCCTCGGTCTTGATCGGCCAGTTGCAGGATCACCTGGACAGCCTGTGGTCTGTGGCAGGACAACCGGAACTTGCGGTGACCAAAGCCCTGACCACCCAACACCCATTACAACCCTTCAGCCGGGACTACTTCCCGAAAGCCAATGGCCTGGGCGAAGGCGAAGAGGCCCGGCCCAGGCCGCTGGCCGAGGTGCTGCAGGCCCGTGGATTGTTCACCTACGAACGGGAATGGCGCAGCGCCCACGCTGTGGATAACTCTGAGCAGAGCCGGGAAGCCCTGCCATACCAGGCTCCGGAAGAACCCATCAGCCTGAACGATCTGGCAAACTTTCTGAAAAAGCCCATCGACAACTTCTACCAGCGCCGGCTGCAGGTGCGCTTTGAAGACGTGGAAGACGAGGATACCGACAACGAAAACTTCGACCTGAACGGCCTGGACCGCTGGCGCCTGGATAACGAACTGATTCAGAACAGCGTGCTGAAAGCCGACAGCGAGGAAGAACTGCACGAACGTCTTGCAACCAGCCTGGACCGCATGGCCCGGCGCGGCGACCTGGGCATGGGGGTCACCGAACACCGTCTGCGCACGGAACTGGCCGGCCGGCTGCCGGACCTGTTCGAACGCTATCGGGGCGCCCTGGCGGAATGGCCGGAAGTGATGGCGGAGCCTTTACCCTTCGAGTTTCGCCATACGAGTGACCTCGGCTCGGCGGAAGTGGCGGACCTGATCGACAACCTGCGCTGTAATCCACAAGGGCAAGTGTGCCGGCTGGTCATCGCCAGCTCCGGCCTTCTGAGCAGTTCAGGCAATGGCAAGAAAGTGCGCTACGCCAACCTGCTGCGGGACTGGCTGATCCACCTGGCCGGGCAACTCAGCGGCCAGCCCTTTGAAACCCTGATTCTGGGTAAGGAAGAAGGCCGCAAGTTCCACTTCCCGGTGATGGCACCCGAACAGGCACGAAAACACTTCGAAGCCATTCTCAGAAGCTGGATGGACGCCACCACCCGGGCACTGCCCATTCACTGCGAAGCCGGCTTTGCCTGGATCACCAGTTTCTATGGCGGCAAGAAACACGTGGGCGACCACGAGCGGGCCATCAGTGAGGCAGAGCAGGCCTACACCACGGCACTGGAGCGAGACGCCGGCTACCTGCGCGGTGCCTTTGAAAGCCCCGAGATACTGATGGCCAGCGGCGAGTTCGAAGCCTTGCTGCACCAGCTTTACGTGCCCTTGTGGGAAGCGGAGCAGGGCAAATCGGCGGCCGAGCAGGTGGGTTACCAGGAGGAGCAGGCATGAATCAGACAACCCCTAACCGCAACCCGAACCTGGACCCGCTGGCGTTGCCCCTGAACGGCAGCGCGCTGATCGAGGCCAGTGCCGGCACCGGTAAAACCTTTACCATCGCCATCCTGTATGTGCGCCTGGTGCTGGGCCATGGCCAGGCAGAAGACAGCCCGCTGCAGAACCTGCTGCCGCCGAACCTGCTGGTGGTGACCTTTACCGACGCCGCCACCAAGGAGCTGCGGGATCGCATCCGCACCCGGCTGACCCAAGCTGCCGAGGTGTTTTCCGACGCCGCTGACAGCCTGGAACCGACCCCGGAAACCGCACTTATCCACAAGCTGCGGGATAACAGCTATCCGGACCCGGCCAGCTGGCCCGACTGCCGCAAGAAACTGCTGCTGGCCGCCGAGTGGATGGACGAAGCCGCGGTGTCCACCATCCACGGCTGGTGTAACCGCATGCTCAGCGAACACGCCTTCGACAGCGGCAGCCTGTTCAAACTCACCCTGGCCACCGACCAGAGCGAACTGCTGGAAGACGTGGCCCGGGATTACTGGCGTACCTTTGTCTATCCGCTGCCGCCGGCCCTGATGGACGAAGCCCTCAGCCACTGGAAAACCCCCACCGACCTGCGCAAGGCGGTACGCAACCTGATCGACGATCCGGACGCCCTGGGCACACCGCCAGAGAACGTGCACCAGGCCATCAACCAGGTGGTCAGCGAGCGGCTGGCACGGGCCAATGAGTTGAAAGCGCACCCCTGGGCCCAGTGGCAGCAGGAAGTCACCGATCTGTTGACCGACCTGCACCAAGCCAAGCGCCTGCACGGCGGCAGCAAGAACGCCATGATCAAGGTCTGGGACAACCTGCTGGACTGGGCCGATTCCGACGAACTGCTGCCGGAGAAACTGGACAGCGCCGCCGGTTACAAGAACCAGACCCCCGAAGGCCTGGATAACATCCTGAAAGGGGAGGAGCCCGGCCCCCATCACCCGGCCTTCGACGCCATCGAAGCCTTGATGGCATTCGGCCAGAACCAGCCCAGCGCCAAGTCTGACATCCTGCGACACGCCAGCCACTGGATTGCCAGCCGGCTGGAAGCGGAAAAGCAGCAGCGATCGGAAATGGGCTTTGATGACCTGCTCACCCGCCTGGACGACGCCCTGCACGGCCCCCGGGGCGACCAGCTGGCGGCCACCATCCGCCGGCAGTTCCCGGTGGCGCTGATTGACGAATTCCAGGACACCGACCCGGTGCAGTACCGCATTTTCAACCGGGTCTATAACGTGGATGCCAACAGCCCGGACACCTGCCTGCTGATGATCGGTGATCCGAAACAGGCCATTTACGGCTTCCGGGGTGCCGATATCTACACCTACCTGCAGGCCCGTCTGGGTGTGCAGGCCCGCACCTACACCCTGGGCAAGAACTTCCGCTCCGCCGAAACCATGGTGAGCGCCGTCAACCGGGTGTTTGAACACAGCGACCAGCACAGCGACAAAGGCGCCTTCCTGTTCGGCAAGGGCGACAGCACGCCGCTGCCGTTCCAGGGCGTGGATGCCAACGGCACCAGGCGCCTGTGGGCGGTGCAGGGTGACATCCAGCCCAGCCTGGTGTTCTGGACCCACGAATCCGGTGAAACCGACAAGGAAGGCAATCCGAAGGGGCTGGCCAAGGGCACCGCCACCACCGAGGTGGCCGAAACCTGCGCCAGTGAAATTGCCCGGCTGCTGACTCTGGGTCAGGCCGGACAGGCCGGCTTTGCCCTGCCGGATAACCCGGCGGACCTGGAGCCAGTGGCCCCCAAAGACATCGCCGTGCTGGTGAACAACCGCAACGAGGCGGCCGCAGTGCGGGATGCCCTCGGGCGCCGGCGCATCAAGAGCGTGTACCTGTCCGACCGGGATTCGGTGCTGACCTCCCAGGAAGCCAAGGAAGTGTTGTGCTGGCTGCGGGCCTTCGCCGAGCCCCGGCAACTGGCGTTTATCCGTGCCGCGCTGGCCACACCGACCCTGGGCCAGAGCTGGCAGACGCTGGACTTGCTGCTGACCGACGAGCTGGTGCTGGAACGGGAAATCGAGCGCTTTCAGGGCTACCAGCAACAATGGCAAAGCCAGGGCGTGCTGCCCATGCTGCGCAGCTTTTTGATGGACTTCGAAGTGCCCGGCCTTTTGCTGCAACGCCCCGACGGTGAGCGAAGGCTGACTGACATCCTGCACATTGCCGAACTGTTGCAGCAGGACAGCCTGCAACTGGACGGCGAACACGCGCTGGTGCACCACTTCACCCAGATCCTGCGGGCAGCGGATGAAGAGGACGAACACCGCACCCTGCGCCTGGAAAGCGACGCCGGGCTGGTAAAGGTAATTACCGTGCACAAATCCAAGGGCCTGGAATACCCGCTGGTGTTCCTGCCCTTCGGCACCGCCTTCCGGGCAGAGAACCAGAAGCAGGCGTATGTTCGCTACCACGACGACACCGGCAAGCTGGTAACGGTGTTCGACCCCACACCGGAAGACATCGAACAAGCCGACCAGGAACGCCTGGGCGAGGACATCCGCAAACTCTACGTGGCCCTGACCCGGGCCCGGTTTGCCACCTGGGTGGGCGCTGCGGCTGTGGATAACTGGCATCAGAGCGGTTTGGGATACGTGCTGGCCGGATCACCGGAGCAGGGCATCAGCCAGGCGCTGACAACCCTGGCCCAGGGTCGCCCGGAAATCCGGATGACCCCGCTGCCGGAAGCCGAAAGCACGGTATTCACCGAAACCGCCCCGGAAGCCCTGGGGCCGGCGCTGGTCTCCAGCCGGGAAGCGAAGGAAGACTGGTGGATTGCCAGTTACTCCAGCATCGAATACACCGGCATGGCCGGCACCGGTATTACCTTCACCGGCGAGGTGGAAGACGCCCAGACCCAGAACCTGCTGGAAGAAAGCGCCCAGGAACCAGCCGAAGAAGCCCCGGCCATGCCCAGCGTACGGAACCATCACCACTTCCCCAAAGGCGCCGGCCCCGGCACCTTCCTGCACGAATTACTGGAATGGTGCACAGCCCAGGGCTTCCAGCGGGTTGTGGATAACTCCGAGCTGCTGCACGAACAGCTCACCCGCCGTTGTGGCACCCGGGGCTGGGGCGACTGGGTGGAACCCCTGCAGCAGTGGCTGCTGGCGTTGATCCGGAAACCGCTGAAACTGGACCGGGACGGGCAGCAAAGCGCCAGCCTGGCAGAGCTGGGCAACCTGCGCCCGGAGCTGGAGTTCTGGTTTGAAAGCCGCAACGTCAGCATCCGACAACTGGATGCGCTGGTCACCCGTCACACCCTGAACGGCGCGGACCGGCCCCGGGCCGAAACCTACCGCTTCAACGGCATGCTCAAGGGCTTTATCGACCTGGTGTTTGAACACAAGGGGCAGTATTACGTGCTGGACTACAAATCCAATGCTTTGGGCGAGGACGACGCCGCCTACACCGACCAGGCCATGGGCCAGGCGATCCTGGACAAGCGCTACGACCTGCAATACGTGCTCTACCTGCTGGCCCTGCACCGGCTGCTGAAAGCCCGGCTGCCGGGTTACGACTACGACCAGCACATCGGCGGCGCGGTGTACCTGTTCCTGCGCGGGGTGAATTCCGCCAGTGGCGGCGCGTTTACCGATAAGCCCCCGAGAGTGCTGATTGAACAACTGGATGCCGTGTTCGATGGCGAGCCAGTCTCCGGGGAGGTAGCCGCATGAGCCGTACCCGCCACACCGAAAGCCAGTTTGCCCTGGATCTGGGAGACGACGCACCGGTGAACACAACGGCAACGGAACCGCACAAGCCTGTGGATAACTCACAGCTATTGGCCAGCCTGAACGAAACCGAAGCTTTGTTAGGGCAATGGCAACAGGCCGGCTGGATTCGCCCGCTGGATACCGGCTTTGCCCGGCTGATCCGGGAACTCAGCGAAGAGCAGGGCGAAAGCCCGAAGCCTCTGGTGCTGCTGTTGGCGGCGCTGACCTCCCATCAGGTGGGCCGGGGCCACGTGTGCATCGACCTGGCCACGCTACTGGCCGATGCCGGCCATACGTTGGCACTGCCGCCGGAAGAACCGGCCCATGCCGGTCTGTCCGAATCCGAGGTGGCCAACCTGCAAGGGATTTATCCACAGGAGCTGCTGGCCCGGGTGCAACTGGCCGATTGCCTCGCTGCCCTGCAAGGCTCGCTGGCAGTCAGTGATGGCTCCGTGCCGACACCGCTGGTACTGAACGGCACCCGGTTGTATCTTCGCCGGTTCTGGCGCTATGAACAGCGTATTGCCGAGGGTATCCAGCAACGGCTGGCCTTGCCATCGCCGCTGGCTGACCTGCAATCAGTGGCCGCGCAAACCTTATCCACAGCCCTGGGCGCGCTGTTCCGGTCCACCGAACCGGTGGATTACCAGAAACTGGCCTGCGCCCTGGCGGCCCGCAACCGCTTTGCGGTGATTACCGGCGGCCCGGGTACCGGCAAAACCACCACTGTCGTTAACCTGCTGGCTGCCCTGCAGGCCGTAGCCGGAGAAAGCCCGGAACGGGCCGGGCGCAAGTACCGTATCCGCCTGGCCGCGCCCACCGGCAAGGCCGCCGCCCGCCTGAACGAATCCATTGGCGGCGCCGTCAGCAAACTGCCACTGGCAGACCTTCCCGGCTCCGTGCAACTGGACGATATTCCCTCCAAGGTCACCACATTGCACCGGTTACTGGGCAGCCGGCCAAACACCCGGCAGTTCCGCCACAACCAGGACAACCCGCTGCTGGTGGATATCCTGGTGATCGATGAAGCCTCCATGGTGGATGTGGACCTGATGGCCTCGGTGTTCGACGCACTGCCCGCCAATGCTCAACTGATCCTGCTGGGCGACAAGGACCAACTGGCCTCGGTGGATGCCGGTGCGGTGCTGGGCGAGCTGTGCCAGCGCGCCTTCGACGCCCACTACACCCCGGACACCGCCAACTGGCTGGCCGCCATCACCGGCGCCCGGGTACCCGACGGCCTTGTGGATAACTCAGGCCAAGCCTTGGACCAGGCCGTGGCCATGCTGCGCAAGAGCTATCGTTTCGGGCAGGACAGCGGTATCCGCGAACTGGCGGAAGCTGTGAACACCAGCGCGCTCACCAGCCGTGTATTGGGGCAGATCCGGGGCGCCGAGTTCGAGGATGTGATCTGGCTGAACGGCGACACGCCGAGACCCGACCCGGAACAGACGCTTGAGCTGATCTGCCGCCACGCCATCACCGGCACCCCGGAGAGCTTCCGCAACGCCGGGCAGGGGCGGGTGGTGAATGGCAAAGCACTGCCACCGCCGGTGGGCTATCGTCATTATCTGGAAGTTATCCACAGCTCAGGTTTAACCGCGGACAGTCCCCGGGAAGCCTGGGATGCCCACGCCGCAGAGGTGCTGGAAGCCTTCAACGATTTCCAGGTTTTGTGTGCGTTACGGAAAGGCCCCTGGGGCGTGGAAGGCTTAAACCAGCAAATCGCCCAAAAGCTGCTGGCGGAGAAACTGATCGACAAAACCGACGGCTGGTACGCCGGCCGGCCGGTACTGGTCACCGGCAACGACTACAATCTGGGCCTGATGAATGGGGATATCGGGATTACCTTCAGTGTACCCTGGGATAAAACTGCCAGTGGCGAGCCCAAAGACACCCTGCGTGTGGCGTTCCCCAGTGGCGACAGCACCGGCGGCATTCGCTGGATTTCCCCCAGCCGTCTGCAGCAACTGGAAACCGTGTACGCGATGACTGTGCATAAGTCCCAGGGCTCGGAGTTCAACCACACCTGTCTGGTGCTACCGGATCGCCTCAGCCCGGTGCTTACTAAAGAGCTGGTATACACCGGTATTACCCGCGCGAAAAACTGGTTCAGCCTGATTACCGGCGATGCGCAGGTGTTCAAGGATAGCGTAGGGCAGCAGGTGGTGCGGGCTTCGGGTCTGGCGCTTCGGCTTGTGGATAACTAGGCCCTGGTATTCGGTCTTTGAGGGCTCCGGGTCGCCAGTAAGCGGAGGGCCTTGCCAAAACACGCTCCTTCGGCACATCCCTGTGACGCTTGAGCTCCGCCATCCATGGCTCCGCACAGTTTTGGCAAGGCCCTCCGCTCACTGGCTCAGCTAGGAGTTGTCCTCACTCCGGTGCTGCTGCTCCCACAGATGGGCGTAGTGACCACCGGCAGCTAACAGTTCATTGTGACTACCACTTTCCACAATCCTGCCACCGTCCATCACCAGAATGGTATTGGCGTCACGAATGGTAGACAGCCGGTGAGCAATTACCAGAGTGGTACGCTGACGACTAACCTCCTTCAAAGCACCGAGGATTGCCTGTTCGGAAAGGGAATCCAACGAAGAGGTCGCCTCGTCCAAAATCAATAACGGCGGGTTCTTCAGAATAACCCGGGCAATCGCCACCCGCTGCTTTTCGCCACCGGACAACTTCAGGCCACGCTCTCCCACTTTAGTTTCGTAACCTTCCGGCAGGCTGTGGATAAAGTCTTCCAGATGGGCCATGCGGGCGGCCCGGTAGACTTCTTCCTCGGTCGCTTCGGGCCGACCGTAGGCGAGGTTACGGTACAGGGTGTCGTTGAACAGGACGGTGTCCTGCGGAACCACACCGATGGCCGAGCGCAGGCTGTCCTGGGTTACTTCACGGATATCCTGGCCATCAATCCGGATAGCACCTTTATCCACATCGTAGAAGCGGAACAACAGCCGGGCGAGGGTAGATTTGCCGGCGCCGCTGGCGCCTACTACGGCCACGGTATGGCCGGCAGGTATGGTGAAGTTCACATCCTGCAGGATGGGGCGGTCCGGCCGGTAGGCGAAGTGAATGTGTTCGAAGCGTACCTCGCCGTTATCCACAGCCAGGGGTTTGGCATCCGGTGCGTTCTGGATGGCGGGTTTATCCCCAAGCAGTTTGAACAGGCGCTCCACGTTTACCAGGGCCTGGCGGATTTCCCGGTAGACGAAGCCCAGGGCGTTCAGGGGGATGAACAGCTGGATCAGGTAGGCGTTGATCATGGTGAAATCGCCCAGGGTGATCTCGCCACTGGCCACTTCGCCCACTGCCATGGCCATGATGACAATCAAGGCCACGCCGATGATCAGCGCCTGGCCGGCGTTCAGGGTGGCCAGGGACAGGCGGTTTTTCAGCCGGGCCTTTTCCCAGTCGTCCAGGTCCTGGTCGTACAGTTCGGCTTCGTAGCGTTCGTTGTTGAAGTATTTGACGGTTTCGTAGTTGAGGAGGCTGTCGATGGCCCGGGAGTTGGACTGGTTGTCCCGGGCGTTGGCTTCCCGCACGAACTTCGTTCGCCACTCGGTGATCTTGATGGAGAACACCACATACACCACCACCGCCACCAGAATGGCCAGCACGTAACCCACGTTGAACACCACCAGTAGAATACCGGCCACCAGCAGGATTTCCAGGATGGTGGGCACGATGTTGAACAGGGTAAAGCGCAGCAGGAAGCTGATGCCATTGGTGCCACGCTCAATATCCCGGGCCAGGCCACCGGTTTTGCGGTCCAGGTGAAAGCCCAGCTCGCGCTGGTGCAGGTGTTCAAAGATGCGCAATGACACCCGCCGCATAGCCCGCTCGGCCACCCGGGCGAACACCGCATCCCTCAGCTCGTTGAACAGGGTGGCGCCAAAGCGCAGGGAGCCGTAGGCCACCACCAGGACCACCGGAATCCACAGCAGCATGTCGGCACCGCGGTTCTGGTCCAGGTAATCCACGATGTATTTCAGGGCGACCGGTGTGGCTACGGTGGCCAGCTTGGCCAGTACCAGCAAAGACAACGCCAGTGCTACCCGGCCCCGGAACTCGGTCAGGTAGGGCCAGAGCCCGGCAATCACTTTCCAGTCGGGTTTGTGGTCGGCGGGGTAGTCGTTATCAGCGTAGGCGCGCACGGGAATTCCTGTTCGGTTGGTAAGGAGCAGATTGTGCCAGATTCATCGTATACTGTGGGTATTCACAGGGTGCTGAACAGCACCAAATTTTCAGACTCAGGTATTTACATGACTTCGGATAATTCCCAGCCCAAGACCACGCCGGATCACCAGCCGCGCCCCTGGATCGATTTGCTGGTCAGTATCGTGATTCCCTCCGTTATTCTGATGAAGTTCAGTGGCGATGAGCACCTGGGCAGTGTTAATGCGTTGATCCTCGGCCTGGCCTTCCCGTTAGGCTGGGGCTTGTTCGAACTCATCCGGTACCAAAAGAAGAACTTCATTGCCCTGCTGGGCCTGATCAGTGTGGGCCTGACCGGTGGTATCGGCCTGCTGGAGCTGGACGCCGGCTGGCTGGCTATCAAGGAAGCGGCGGTACCCGCGGTGATCGGGCTGGCAGTGCTTATCTCCACCCGCACCAAATACCCGCTGGTGCGCACCCTGCTGTATAACCCCAATGTTCTGGATGTGGATAAAATCCATGCTTCATTGGAGGAGCGGGGCAGTGTGGATGAATTCGAAGAGCGGCTGATGAAGGCCAGTTACTTCTTTGCCGGAACCTTTCTGTTCTCGTCTATCATGAACTACGTGCTGGCGAAGTGGATTGTGGTGAGCCCGTCTGGCACCCAGGCGTTCAATGAGGAGCTGGGGCGGATGACCCTGGTCAGCTACCCGATGATCGCCATTCCCTCCATGGTGATGA
Organism: Marinobacter sp. L-46; assembly: GCF_056859535.1. Lineage (NCBI taxonomy): Bacteria > Pseudomonadati > Pseudomonadota > Gammaproteobacteria > Pseudomonadales > Marinobacteraceae > Marinobacter > Marinobacter sp. L-46. The sequence continues at coordinate 13,952 of NZ_JBSXOP010000083.1, read as the reverse complement.
TGATGCTGATTTTCTGGTATCTGTGGCGCACCATTCGCAGGCTTACCGGCCATACCCTGGAAGAGGTGATGGCACCGCACCTCGTGGAGAAAGAGAAAGAGAAGGAACGGAAGCGGGCACAGTCTTCCAAATAGTACGAACTGGAATATCCATTCGGTACTGATAACAAAAAACGGTGGCTTCCTGCGGATGCCACCGTTTTTTTTGCCCTGGATAGCGCCCGGGAATCAGACGTCCAGGTTGGTTACTTCCAGTGCATTGGTCTGGATAAACTCGCGGCGCGGTTCCACATCGTCGCCCATCAGGGTGGTGAAGATCTGGTCTGCCGCAATGGCGTCTTCGATGGTGACCTTCATCATCCGGCGTGTTTCCGGATCCATGGTGGTTTCCCACAGCTGTTCCGGGTTCATTTCACCCAGACCCTTATAGCGCTGGATGTTCAGGCCACGCGAGGCTTCCTTCATCAACCACGCCAGGGCGCCCTCAAACGACAATACAGCCTGCTTACGCTCACCTCGCTGGATGTAGGCACCCTCTTCGATCAGGCCTTCCAGGGTTTCGCCAAGGCGGGCAATGGCCTTGTAGGAGGCAGATTCGAAGAAATCGTGGCTGAACACGTGCTCGTAGGGAATACCGTGCACGTAGATCGTCACTTTCGGCAGGTACAGGCCACGCTCTTCGTCCCGGGTAACGGAGAAGGTGTACTTGGTGCCGGTCTTGGTATCCAGCTCCAGGCCTTCACCCAGGCGTGCCACCCAGCGTGCGACCGCTTCTTCGTCCTTCAGCTGCTCCGGTGTCAGGGTGCTGTTGTAGATCATCTGCTGCAGCACCATGGCCGGGTAGGCACGGGACAGGCGATCAATCATTGCCATAACGGCCTGGTAGTCCTTCACCATGGTTTCCAGGGCGGAATCCTTGATGGCCGGGGCCTCTGGGTTCACGTACAGCTGGGCACCTTCCAGGGCGGTCTGGGTCAGGTAGGCTTCCTTCGCCTTCTCGTCCTTCAGGTACTGTTCCTGCTTGCCGCGCTTAACCTTGTACAGGGGCGGCATGGCAATGAACACGTGGCCACGGTCGATGATTTCACGCATCTGCCGGAACAGGAAGGTCAGCAGCAGGGTACGAATGTGGGAGCCGTCTACGTCGGCGTCCGTCATGATAATGATGGAGTGGTAACGCAGTTTGTCCGGGTTGAATTCTTCCCGCCCGATACCGCAACCGAGGGCGGTAATCAGCGTGCCCACTTCGGCAGACGACAGCATCTTGTCGAAACGAGCTTTCTCTACGTTCAGGATCTTACCCTTCAGGGGCAGGATGGCCTGGGTTTTCCGGTCACGACCCTGCTTGGCACTACCACCCGCAGAATCACCCTCCACTATGAACAGTTCAGACAGGGCCGGGTCTTTTTCCTGGCAGTCGGCCAGCTTGCCGGGCAGGCCGGCGATATCCAGCGCACCCTTGCGGCGGGTCATATCCCGGGCTTTACGGGCGGCTTCACGGGCACGGGCCGCTTCGATCATCTTGTTGACGATCACCTTGGCTTCGTTCGGTTTTTCCTGCAGGTAATCGGCAAACTTCTGGTACAGCTCCTGCTCAACCGCAGTTTTCACCTCGGATGAAACGAGCTTGTCCTTGGTCTGGGAGGAGAACTTCGGGTCCGGCACCTTCACGCTGACAATGGCTGTCAGGCCTTCCCGGGCGTCATCACCGGAGGTGGCCACCTTGGCTTTCTTGCCCAGGCCTTCCTGCTCGATGTAGTTGTTCAGGGAGCGGGTCAGAGCCGCCCGGAAGCCGGCCAGGTGCGTACCACCATCCCGCTGGGGGATGTTGTTGGTGAAGCAGTAGATGTTTTCCTGGAAGGCATCGTTCCACTGCATGGCCACTTCCACGGCAATTCCGTCTTCACGTTCGTGGGTGAAGTGGAAAACCTGGTTCAGCGGGGTCTTGTTGGTGTTCAGGTGCTCAACAAAGGCCCGCAAGCCGCCTTCGTACTCGAAAATCTCTTCCTTGCCGCTGCGCTCGTCTGTCAGGCGGATACGCACACCACTGTTCAGGAACGCCAATTCCCGCAGGCGCTTGGCCAGGATGTCGTAATGGAATTTGATGTGGGTGAAGGTTTCCGGTGAGGGAATAAAGTGAACCTTGGTACCGGAATCCTGGGTGTCGCCCACTTCGGCCAGCGGTGCGTTGGGAACACCGTGGGTATAGGTCTGCTCGTAGACCTTGGCATCACGGCGGATGGTCAGGGTCAGGGTAGAGGACAGGGCGTTAACCACTGACACACCCACACCGTGCAAACCACCGGAAACCTTGTAGGAGTTGTCGTCGAACTTACCGCCGGCGTGCAGCACCGTCATGATAACTTCGGCGGCGGATACACCTTCTTCTTCATGGATATCCACAGGGATACCACGGCCATTATCCTTGACCGTGATGGACTCATCGGGGTGGATGATCACGCCGATTTCAGAGCAGTAACCCGCCAGAGCCTCGTCGATGGAGTTATCCACCAATTCAAAGACCATGTGGTGCAGGCCGGTGCCATCGTCGGTATCGCCGATGTACATACCCGGGCGCTTGCGCACCGCATCCAGTCCCTTGAGGACTTTGATGCTGGAGGAATTGTAGTTCGATTCACTCATTAACGAGACTCCTGAGGTGATTCCCGGTCTATTCTTCCGTCAATTTTCCATGTTCCACGTGGAACATTCTGTATTCAGGGGCATCGACACCGGCCCACAACAGGTCGGGTTCCGGGTGTTCGATGGAGGTAATAAACACCTGACAACGCAATTCCTGGAGCTTGCGAGCCAACATAATCCGGTGGCGCACATCCAGCTCCGCATTGATGTCATCCAGCAGGAAGGTAACCTGTTTACCGAGATCGCTCAGAACCTTGCCCTGGGCAATCTTCATCAGGATCACGAGGGTTTTCTGCTGTCCCCGCGAAAAGGTTTCTGCCACCGGACGCCCGCCTAGCTTCAAGCGAATGTCCGCACGGTTGGGGCCGTACAGGGTGTGCCCCATCCGGCGTTCCTGTTCCCGGTGACCGGCCAGTACCTCAACCAGTGACTGGCTGCGATCCCAGCCCGGATAGAACTCCAGCTTGAGGCCTTCTGTCCATCCGGCATCCAGTTCTTTGAGCACTTCATTGAAGGCTGTTTTGAACTTCCTGAAAACCTGTTCCCTGATGTCGCTGAGGGTTTCTGCAAGGGCACCAAACTGATTGTCCCATACCCGCATCAATGATTCGTCCAGTCTACCATTTCTGAGCGTTTGATTCCGCTGTGATGTCACTCTCTGGCATTGTTGCCAGGTTAAAGAAAAGGAAGGTTCCACGTGGAACACTAACCAATCCAGAAACTGGCGACGCTTGCCCGGCCCCCCGGCCACAATGTCGAAGACGCCGGGATCAATAACCGACACCGGAAGATGCATAGCCAGTGCCGACAAACTACGAACAGCCTCACCGTCCACGCGAAGAGAGGTTTCCTTGGCTGAAACATCCCGGGCGATGCCCAGGCGATGAACAACAGGTTCCTGGCTATCATCTGAAGTTCCGGCCATGCCTTTATCCAGGCCACCAAAAACCGTGAGTTTGCTCTGACCATGGGAAACGACCGCCTGGTGCCGGGTAACCCGGAACGAGCGCCCGAGCCCCAGATAACCAATGGCTTCCAGTACGCTGGATTTACCACTGCCATTGGCACCGTAGATCAGGTTAAAGGAGGGAGAGAAGCTGATGGGATCCGGCGCCAGGTTACGAAAATTCTGGGTCTGAAGTTTCACTAGCGCCATAGGGAGAAAATCTCGATAAACCTGGGCCCCGTTAATGCAGCATGGTCAGGCGTTCATCCATAAACACATCCATTTCCGGCGCCAGGATATGCACATAACGGTCGAAGTACAGGAACTGTTTCAGTAACAGCGCGAACTCACGCGGAAAATGCAGCCCGTGGCTTTCCCCAACCTTAACCATATCCATCAGGATGTTGTTCACATCATCCTCGGCCTGGTCGACCTGATAGGGCACATCGTCCGGCACCATGCGATCCATCTGACGGTATAGTTTCTGCAAATCCGCAGACAAATCTTCCACCCGCACAGAGCGACGGGTCACGCCGATACGAATCATGGCATCGGCCATGCCATCGAAGTTGCCCACCATGATGGCGGAAATAAAATCGCTTACCGCCTGCCAGGTGTCCGGCTTGATACGGCCCACAATGCCGAAATCGATAAACCCGACCCGTCCGTCCTTCAACACCATCAGGTTACCGGCGTGCACATCCGCGTGGAAAAATTCGCACTTGGTCAGGCTGGCAAACCAGGTATTCATGGCCGTAATCAGGGTGCGTTCCGGATCGCTGGAGAATCCGCGAATACTTTCCAGGTCGGTCAGCGGTACGCCATGGAAGCGTTCCATGGTGAGGATCCTACGGCTGCTGCAATGCTCGTACACCAGGGGAACCGTGGCGTCTTCGTTGTGGGTATCGTTCAGGAACTGTCGGAAAACCTTGAGGTTATTGGCTTCCTTGATGAAATCACATTCTTCCATCATGGTTTGCTGGATTTCATCGACAATGCCCGACAGGGAAGTCCAGGACAGTTTCGGAGCCAGGGTTTCCAGGATACGGGCAGACAGATACAGAAAATTCAGGTCCGTCAGCAGGATGTTTTCCACACCCGGCTTCTGAACCTTGATCACCACATCTTCACCGGTCACCAGCTTTGCCGCATGTACCTGGGCAATGGATGCGGAGGCGAGGGCCACCGGATCGATCTCGGCAAACACCTGGTCAATCGGCCGGCCCAGTTCATCCCGGATAATCTTGCGGATGACGCTGAAGGGCAGGCTCGGGGTTTTATCCAGGCAATACTGGAACTCCTCCACATACTCCTTCGGGAAAAAGGTAGGCGAGCTGGCGATAAACTGGCCCAGCTTGATGTAGGTAGCACCCAGGTTTTCGAAGGTCTGGCGCAGCAGCTGCGGGGTAGGGGGGCGATCGCCCCGCACCCAGTTCAGCCCGGTACGGCCCAGCACCGACAAGGTCTGGCCAATTCGGAAAGCACCTTTGATTCCATTCGTTACGGCACCCATAAAGTCCTCCGGAAATAATTACAGCCGCATGGGCATGACAACATACAGACAGCTGTTGTCATTCTCGGCTTCAATCAGCGCACTGCTGTTTGGATTAGACAGAGTGATCTTCACCTGGGCATCGTCCAGGACGTTCATCACATCCACCAGGTAGCCTACATTGAAACCGATCTGCAGGGATTCGCCCTGGTAGTCTACCGGCAGTGCATCTTCGGCCTGTTCCTGGTCCGGGTTGTTGGCAAATACCTGCAACTGTCCCGGGGACAGGTTCAGGCGTACGCCGCGAATGTTTTCGTGGGACAAAATACCGGCCCGCTGCAGGGTATTCTTCAGGGTCGCGCGATCGGCCAGGACAATCTTGTCGCCGCCACGGGGAATAACCCGGTTGTAGTCCGGAAACTTGCCTTCAATCAGCTTGGAGGTAAAGGTGTACGCACCCACCGTGGCCCGGAGGTGGTTATCGCCGATCACCAGGGTGACGGGCGACTCGTCGTCATCCAGCAGGCGGGCCAGCTCAAGCACCCCTTTTCTCGGCACAATCACCTGGCGCAGGTCCGGACAACCGGTCTGCAGATCACAGTGAGCCATGGCGAGGCGGTGGCCATCGGTAGCCACGGCACGGACATGGCCGCTGTCCACTTCCAGTAACAGACCGTTCAGGTAATAACGCACATCCTGCTGGGCCATGGCGAAGGCGGTGGCGTCGAACATACGGCCGAGTTCCTTCTGGGGCAACTCCAGGCGGAAACTTTCCGGCTCGTCTTCCACGTTCGGGAAATGCTCCGCCGGCAATGTAGACAGGGTGAAGTGGGAATTACCCGCGCGCACATGCAGGCGGTCACCTTCCAAAGCCAGGTCAATCGGGGCCTCGTCGCCAAGGGCGCGACAGATATCCGACAGCTTGCGGGCCGGAACCGTGATCCTGCCAGGCTGGTCCACGTGTACCGGGGTTACCCGGCCTACCAGCTCCACTTCCATATTGGTACCGGTCAGCGTCAGGGTATTGTCTTCCGCTTCCAACAACACGTTGGACAGCACCGGCATGGTCTGTTTCTTTTCCACAACGCCCGCAATGCTTTGCAGCGGGGTGAGCAGGGATTCACGGCTGATTGTCAGTTTCATGGCACTCGGCTTCAGTTATCGGAAGTGAATGTTATTGGTTTTGCCACCCCGGTCAGGTGGTCAGCAGTCTCATAAAGTTCTGGTAGTCTTCCCGGATGCCCGGATCGGTTTCCTGCAACTCGATTATCTTCTTGCAGGCGTGCAGCACCGTGGTGTGGTCACGGCCGCCAAAGGCATCGCCAATTTCCGGCAAACTGTGGTTGGTCAGTTCCTTGGCCAGGGACATCGCCACCTGGCGGGGCCGGGTGACGGTACGGGTCCGGCGCTTGGACAACAGGTCCGATACCTTGATCTTGTAATACTCCGCCACGGTGCGCTGGATATTATCAATACTGACCTGCTTTTCATGCAGTGCCAGCAGGTCTTTCAGGCTTTCCCGGATAAACGGAGGAGTAATCTCAGAGCCAGTGAAGTGGGCATTCGCTATCACCAAACGCAGCGCGCCTTCAAGCTCCCGAACGTTAGAGCGTATTTTCTGGGCAATAAAAAACGCCGCTTCGCTGCTCAGTTTCACATTGGCCTGCTCGGCCTTCTTCATCAGAATCGCGACCCGGGTTTCCAGCTCCGGCGGCTCGACCATCACAGTCAGACCCCAGCCGAACCGGGATTTCAGCCGCTCTTCCATATCCACGATTTCTTTCGGGAAACGGTCACAGGTCACAATCACCTGTTGGCCACCCTCAAGCAACGCATTAAAGGTGTGGAAAAACTCTTCCTGGGAACGCTCCTTGCGGGCAAAGAACTGGATATCGTCAATCAGCAAGGCATCGACTGAGCGGTAGTAGCGTTTGAATTCGTTGATGGCGTTCAGCTGCAGCGCCTTGACCATATCGGCCACAAACCGTTCCGAACGCAGGTACGCCACCTTGGCCTTCGGGTTGCGACGGACAATCTCGTTACCGATGGCGTGCATCAGGTGGGTTTTACCCAAGCCTACGCCACCATAAAGGAATAACGGGTTATAGGCGCCACCGGGGTTCTCTGCCACCTGCATGGAGGCCGCGCGGGCCAGCTGGTTGGATTTACCTTCTACAAAGGTATCGAAGGTAAAGGTTTCGTTCAGGAAACTCTGGTGCTTGATATCACCCTCAACCTGCACCGGGCGCCGTTCGTTACCACCGGTCCTGCCGGCAGACGTGCTGCCTGGCGCCTGGCGCGGACTGGCCACCGTAGCCGCCACGCTTTTCTCTTCTTCAGTAACGGTCTCGCCGGTTTCATCAGACAGGCGTTCCGGAACCGGCTCGGCCACCGAACGCACCACCGGCTCGCTCGCCTTGGGGGCAGACCCCACTTTCATCTGAACCCGGGGGGCCTGACCGCCTCCCAGCTCCTTTAATACTTCTTCTATACGGCGCAGGTATTTTTCATTCACCCAATCCATCACGAAACGGTTGGGAGCGAACAGCATCAACTGCCCTTCGCGCTGATCCGACTGGAGGGGCCTCAACCAGGTATTAAACTGCTGTGCGGGAAATTCATCCCGGAGTACTTCAAGACATTGATGCCACATACTGTTCGGCACGACCGCCTGCTCCCGACTACCTGACTGTTCTTACACCGGAAAGGGCTTTCCCGTTGCTCAAGGTGACCCCGGATTCTACCCCGAGCCGGGGTTCAGTAAAAGGCCGGCTGTGCAGGTCATGAACAGCCTGTGGAAACTTTTTATTTTCAGTTTCAAATTCTTACAAACCTATCTACAGCCTTGTGTACAGAAAACCCCTGAAAAAAAGTTATACACAGGGCTCTGTGTAAACCCCCGCTTCAACCCTGTGTGCAACACCTTGACCGAACCATGGATAACTCGCTCCCTGATTCCGAACCGGACTTGTTCACAATTCGACAGGGTGTTCTCCACAGGGCTCAGAGCGACCTGTCACAAGCCTTATCATTATTCTATTTTTTTGTTTCTGTTGATATTTTTAGGCTTTTCCACAGAAATCATGGTGCGTAATAACAGTAATAAATAATCTTTGAAAGAATTTAAAAAAGACTTATAGATTCTGTTAGTGAGCCTTGCGGGTTTTACCCATACGGAAAACTTGCTTTACCTGTCGCTCAAACATTGAACTTGTCTCAGGATTTGACTAGAATGCCGCTCCTGTTTTGGCTGTCTATTTTCCAGCCAGTTACCAATGTCCATTGACGATTTGTGAGATCATCACCATGAAAAGAACATTCCAGCCAAGCGTCCTGAAGCGCAAGCGTGTTCACGGTTTCCGTGCCCGTATGGCGACTGCGAACGGCCGTAAGGTAATTTCCCGTCGTCGTGCCAAAGGCCGCGCACGTCTGTCTGCGTAACTTTACGCTCGCCTCATGAAGGCTTTGACGTTTCCGAAGTCTCATCGACTGTTGAAACCTTCGGACTACAGCAAGGTCTTCGATGGCGTACAGCTGAAAGTTCCGCACAGGAATTTTCTGATCCTGGCTGCTCCCAATAATCTGGGTCACGCCAGGGTCGGACTGATTTTCTCGAAGAAAAACCTGAAACTGGCGGTCCAGAGAAACCGGATCAAACGCCAGGTACGGGAAACCTTCAGAAATCAGCAGGATTTACCCGCCCTGGACATTATTGTTCTTGGCAGACAAGGCCTTGCCCAGCTGGAAAATCCAGCGGTGCATTCCGCTTTGGACGATATCTGGCGCAGAGTGAAAAAGCAGTTCAACAAGCAACTCGAAAAAACGTACCGAAAATCAACGTCTGAGGGCTCAGACGCGACGTCCCGAGGTACAGATTGATGCGCCAATTACTGCTTTTACCCATCCGGTTCTACCAATATGCCATCTCTCCAATGATGGCGAGCCATTGCCGGCACTACCCTACCTGTTCACAATACGCTGTCGAAGCCATTCAGCATCATGGCGCTCTCAAAGGCAGTTACCTGGCAGGTGCGCGTCTACTCAGATGTCATCCCTGGGCCGAAGGCGGTTATGATCCTGTACCGGGAACCGGGCACGTTGCTCCAGAGCCAACCGGCAACCTGACTGAATCCACTCACACCACTACTCAGACCAGACCCTAAGTTTATGGATATTCAACGCATCGTTTTGTTTGCCGGTCTTGCGATTGTCAGTTACCTGATGGTGCTAGCCTGGAACGAAGATTATAACCAGCCGCAAACTACCCAGGTGGTAGAGGCTGAGTCCTCCGTTAACGGCAACGCAATGGCAGACGATATGGTGTTGCCGGAGTCCGGATCGACAGCATCAGGCAACGATGAATTCGCGACACCGGAAACCGGTAGCCTGTCGTCAACGTCTGCAGCTGCGGAAGGTTCAGTCAGCAACCGCTACATCACCGTAACCACCGACGTTTTCCAGCTGAAGATTGACCGCATTGGCGGCAACGTGGTGGAAAGTTCACTGCTCCAGTACGACGAATCCCTCAACAGCGAACAACCCCTGAAACTGTTGTCCAGCACCCAGACCCGTACCTACCTGCTGGAAAGCGGACTGATCGGCCGTGATGGCCCGGATGGCCGTAACGCCTCCCAGGCTCCGGTATTCAACGCTGAAAGCAGCGAGTTCGAATTATCTGAAGGCCAGGACGAACTCAACATCGACCTGACCTTCACCACCGATCAGGGCGTGGCTATCACCAAGCGTTACCAACTGGCCCGGGACAGCTACGAAATCGGTGTTCGTTACCTGATCAGCAACAACTCGGAATCCGACTGGCAGGGCAACTTCACCGGCAAAATCGTTCGTGACCAGGCTCCGGACCCCACTTCCCAGGCCAGCATGGGTATCAAGGCCTATCTGGGTATGGTGGTCAGTACGCCGGAAGATCCCTACGAAAAATACGACTTTGATGACCTATCCGAAAACCGCATCAACCAGTCCGTTACCAACGGCTGGCTGGCGTTTCTGCAGCACTACTTCCTGACCGCGTGGGTTCCTGACCGTGATCAGACAGCCCAGTTCCAGAGCACCCGTCGGGATCAGTTGCACGTGATGGGCTTTGTTTACCCCGCCACCACGGTGGCTGCCGGTGATACCGCGGAAATTGGCGCAACCGCATACGTGGGCCCGAAGATCATTGATCGCCTGGAAGCCCTGGCACCCAACCTGGACCGCACCGTTGATTTCGGCTGGTTGTTCTTCATCTCCCTGCCGCTGTTCATCATCCTGGAATGGTTCTATGGCCTGGTGGGTAACTGGGGTGTGGCCATTATCCTGCTGACGGTTCTGGTAAAGGCGGTGTTCTTCCACCTGTCTGCCACCAGTTACAAGTCCATGGCCAAGATGCGTGCGGTTGCTCCGCAGCTGACCCGCCTGAAGGAACTCTATGGCGACGACCGCCAGCGCATGTCCCAGGAAATGATGGCCCTGTACAAGCGCGAAAAAATCAATCCGCTGGGTGGCTGTCTGCCGATACTGGTTCAGATGCCGGTGTTCATTTCCCTGTACTGGGTACTGTTTGAAAGTGTGCAGCTGCGCCATGCGCCGTTCATGTTGTGGATCCAGGATCTGTCCCAGATGGACCCGTACTTCATCCTGCCGATCCTGATGGGTGCCAGTATGTTCATCCAGATGAGCCTGAACCCGACACCGCCGGATCCCATGCAGGCCAAGATCATGAAGCTGATGCCGCTGATCTTTACTGTGTTCTTCCTGTGGTTCCCGGCAGGCCTGGTACTGTACTGGCTGGTGAACAACATTCTTTCGATCTCCCAGCAGTGGTACATTACCCGCAAGATCGAAGCGGAAACTGCAGGCAAGAAGTACTGATTTAACAGTCCTTCTGACCTGACAAAGGCTCCCTTGGGGAGCCTTTGTTTTTTCTATCCCGGGAAAATGAAGATGCAGCCAGCTACAGACACCATTGCCGCCATTGCCACTGCTCCGGGCCAGGCCGGTGTAGGTATTGTTCGGGTGTCCGGCCCGAAAGCCATGACCATAGCCCGCGCCATGCTGGGCTTCGAGCCCAGACCCCGATATGCTCATTACGGTCCATTCCGGGACCAACAGGGTGAACTGATCGATGAAGGCATCGGCCTGTACTTCCCCAATCCGAACTCCTTTACCGGCGAGGATGTGCTTGAGCTTCAGGGCCACGGCGGTACCGTGATCCTGGATATCCTGTTGCGGGAAGTCTGCAGCCTGGGTGCCCGGCTGGCCCGCCCAGGTGAATTCTCCGAAAGAGCCTTCCTGAATGACAAGCTGGACCTGGCCCAGGCCGAAGCTATTGCCGATCTGATCGAAAGCAGCTCGGAACAGGCTGCCCGTTGTGCCGTGCGTTCCATGCAGGGGGTGTTTTCCAAGCGTGTGGATAACCTGGTGGAAGCCATCACCCATCTGCGCATTTACGTGGAAGCGGCCATCGATTTTCCGGAAGAGGAGATCGACTTCCTGGCGGATGGCAAGGTGGCAACCGACCTGCAGAACCTGCTGGAACAGGTAGAGCAGATCCTGGGCGAAGCCCAGCAAGGCACTATTTTGCGGGACGGCATGAAAGTAGTGATTGCGGGCCGACCCAATGCCGGAAAATCCAGCCTGCTCAATGCCCTGGCGGGCCGGGAAGCGGCGATTGTGACCGCTATCGAAGGCACTACCCGGGATGTCTTGAGGGAACATATCCACATCGATGGCATGCCGCTGCATATCATCGACACGGCCGGCCTGCGGGACAGCCCGGATGAAGTGGAACGCATCGGCATTGCCCGGGCCTGGGAAGAAATCCGCCAGGCCGACCGAATCCTGCTGATGGTGGATGCCACCACCACCGACAAAACCGAACCCCATGAAATCTGGCCGGACTTTATCGACCAGCTGCCCGCCAGCGCACCGGTCACCGTCATTCGCAACAAGGTGGATTTGTCCGGTGAAGCTGTGGGTATCACCGCAGAGCCGCATCAAACCGCCCCGGTTATCCGGCTTGCCGCCAAGGCCGCGGAAGGCCTGGAAGTACTTCGGGACCACCTGAAACAGTGCATCGGCTTTGCCAGCACCACCGAAGGCGGCTTCCTGGCCCGGCGCCGGCACCTGGATGCGCTCGAACGGGCACGGGATTCCTTGCTCCAGGGCCAGACCCAGCTGGAAGGCTATGGTGCGGGGGAACTACTGGCGGAAGACCTGCGGGCAGCCCAGGATGCCCTGGGGGAAATCACCGGGCATCTGACGCCGGACGAGCTTTTGGGTAAGATTTTCAGCAGCTTCTGTATCGGGAAGTGAAGTGGTAAAAAAAGGGTTATCCACAGCAACCAAAAGCAAATCAAGTAACTGTTTATAAAGGGTTTTATTCTTTCTCGCTGTTTTTGTCTTTCCATTTTTCTCGATGATTTACCCCGAGAGTACCCCGAAGTATGGTCTTGGGGGACTCTTGGGGTACAAATGGAGGAAAAGGTGAAAATCAGCATCGAGATTCGGAAACCAGATACAGAAGGAAAGCGGGCAATCCGCCTGATTTACTATGGCGGTTCCTACACAGATCCGGAGACTGGCAAGCGTCGGCATAAGCGATCTCGGGAACCCTTGGATTTGTTCCTGTATGACAAACCCAGAACGCCTGCGCAGCGTCATCACAACAAGGAAGCCGAGCGCGCAGCTGAAGCAATCCGCGCAAAGCGCCTTTATGAATATGAAACCGGCAAGCACGGGCTCGGAGGCACCAATCAACTAAAGGCGAGCTTCTTCGATTATTTCCAGTCCATCACAGATGAAAAAGCCGCGGGTAGTAAGAGTAACCATTCAATCTGGGTTTCGACACTCAAGCATCTGAAAGTTTTCCACAGGCTTCCGGAGCTGACGTTTGAGGAAGTAGACCAGGCTTTCCTTGAGGGCTTCAAACATTACCTTACCCACATTGCACGCACTAAAAGTACCGCCCCTCTCAGCTCTAATACCCAGCATGCGTACTTCAATAAACTTCGGGCTGCTCTGAACCAGGCTGAGCAGCAGGGTATTATTCATGACAATCCGGTTCGCCGAGTAAAGAACATCAAACCAGAGAACAATCAGAGGGTGTACCTCACGGAGGACGAGCTGCGGGCTTTGGCCAAAGCCGATTGCAGATACGACGTCCTAAAGCGGGCATTTTTATTTTCAGCAAGCACAGGCTTGAGGTGGTCAGACGTGCAAAAGCTGACCTGGGCCGATGTTGAGCAGTTCTACGATGGGCACCGGCTCATCTTTCGTCAGAAGAAAACAAAGGGCTTGCAGTATCTCGATTTGAATCGCACTGCTATAAAGCTCATGGGACTTCCCAAAGAGCCATCAGAGCGAGTGTTCAAAGGGCTGAAATATTCGGCTTGGCATAATATGGAGCTCACCCGTTGGGCTATGAGGGCTGGCATAACAAAACACGTTACTTTCCACAGTGCGCGCCATACTTTTGCAGTAATACAACTTTCCAGGGGTGTGGATATCTACAGCGTGTCGCGACTGCTTGGCCACTCAGAACTGCGCACTACGGAGATCTATGCGGACATCATCGAGCCCCGTCAGAGAGAAGCGATGGTGAGTTTCCCTGAAGTACTTTGATCTACCAGTGCAGCTGGAACCCCCTTCCTCCTGGAAAGAAAGCATGTGCCGGGGCATCAAGCCCCGGCACTAGGTTGTAGATTATTATAGATAATCATAGATCAGATCCGGAGTTATTGTCAAATCTGGTGTATGACCATCAGGCAGCGTTCCTGCCAGATTGATCTTCCACCTGTATTCCATCCTGAAACTGCACGTTGTCCACGACCAGCTTCAGTTGGTCAAACCCCTTGATTCGCTTCCAGCGTTT